>JAICXG010000358.1 GCA_025980625.1 Chthoniobacterales bacterium | reverse complement strand
TGTCCGCGGCATGCGCAACGGGCTTGCCTATCATTTTGTCATTGGCAACGGCACGTCATCCGGGAATGGCGAGATCGAGGTGGGCGATCGCTGGCGGCGGCAAATCAACGGCGGGCATGTCCATAGCGATTATCTCAACAACATCTCGTTAGGCATTTGTCTCGTCGGCGATTTCAATCGCGATCAGCCGACGCCCGCTCAGCTCGATGCCTGCGAGGAATTGATCCGCTATCTGCGGGCGCGCTGCGGCAAAGTGGAAGGGCGCGAGATCCCGGTGCGTCCGCACCGCGAAATGAATCCACCGCGTTGGCCGACCGATTGCCCGGGCGACGTTTTTCCGTATCGCTGGTTCGGTCAATTTCGTTAGGCGCGCGCTCAGGTTTGGCTTGCTGCGGCAGCGCAAGAGAGTGCACGCTGACACTTCTGCATGATCACAAGAACCTGCCTTGTCAGTTGCCGAGGCTGAGATTGGGTCGATGCTCCCGCCTTGAAACTCCTTCTCGCACTTCTGGGAACAGCGGCGGTTTCTGCTTTGGCTGAGCCGGCGAAGTTCGACGTTCTGATCAGGAACGGCACCGTCTATGACGGGAGCGGCGGCGAGGGACGGGTCGCCGATGTCGCGCTCCGCGGCGATCGGATCGCGGGCGTCGGCGATTTCAAGGACGCATCGGCGCGCCTGACAATTGATGCCCGCGGCCTGGCGGTCGCGCCCGGTTTCATCAACATGCTCTCGTGGTCAAATGAGTCACTCATCGCCGATGGCCGATCGCAGAGCGAAATCCGCCAGGGTGTTACAACCGAGATTATGGGTGAAGGAGAGTCAATGGGTCCGGTGAATGACCGGGTGCGCGAGAAAATGCTGCGGGAACAGAAGGACATCCATTACCAGGTCACTTGGAACACTCTGGCCGAGTATCTGCATTATCTCGAAAAACGCGGCGTCTCCTGCAACGTGGCCTCCTTTATCGGGGCCACCACAATTCGTGAATATGTGGTCGGGTTCGAAGACAAGCCGCCGACCGCGCAGCAGCTCGAGAAGATGCGCACCCTCGTGAGGCAGGAAATGGAAGCCGGGGCGCTCGGGATCGGCAGCTCGCTCATTTATCCGCCCGCCTTCTACGCTAAGACTCCGGAGTTAATCGAGCTCTGCAAGGTGGCAGCGCAGTATCAGGGCAAGTATATCTCCCACATGCGAAGCGAGGGGAATCATCTCCTTGAAGCCTTTGATGAGTTACTCACGATCAGTCGGGAGGCGCATATCCCGGCCGAGATTTATCACATAAAAGCAGCCGGACAGTCAAACTGGCCGAAGCTCGACACCCTGCTGGCACGGATCGAAGCGGCGCGAAAGGAAGGTCTCAAGATCACGGCCGATATGTATACTTACACCGCGGCCGGCACCGGGCTCGATGCCTCTCTCCCGCCCTGGACCGAGGATGGCGGATATCCAGCCCTTTTCAAACGGCTGCGCGACCCGACGCTGCGCAAGAAAATCGCGGCCGAAGTGAAAACGCCGAGCGACAGTTGGGAAAATTACTATCTCGCCGCTGGCTCGCCCGACCGGATTTTGCTCGTCGGCTTTAAATCGGAAAAACTCAAACCGCTGACGGGAAAGACGCTCGCCGAAGTGGCAAAAATGCGCGGCAACGATCCGATTGAGACCCTGATGGACCTGATCGCGGAGGATGAGTCACGCATTGACACTATCTACTTTGTCATGTCGGAGGAGAACGTTCGCAAAAAGCTACTGAAGCCGTGGATTTCGTTCGGTTCCGACGAAGCTTCGCAGGCGCCGGAAGGAGTCTTTCTCAAGTCGCACCCGCATCCGCGCGCTTATGGCAATTTCGCGCGTCTCCTTGGCAAATATGTGCGGGAGGAAAAGCTAGTCTCGTTAGGGGAAGCGGTCCGCCGGCTGAGCGCGCTCCCGGCCAGTAATCTTGGGCTCGATCACCGTGGTCTTCTGAAAGAGGGAATGTTCGCCGATGTCGTGGTTTTCGATCCGAGAACGATTGCTGATCGCGCCACCTTTGCCGAGCCGCAGCAATACGCCATTGGGATGAAGCACGTCTTCGTCAACGGCACGCAAGTGCTGAAGGACGGCGAACATACCGGCGCGACTCCCGG
>JAICXG010000085.1 GCA_025980625.1 Chthoniobacterales bacterium | reverse complement strand
ATCGAGCCGATTTCCGCTGGAAGATCGCGCTCATGGATGCGACCGGGCTTCCTCGTAGCCGTGAACAGATGGAATGGTTCTATCGCCGCAGTGGGATGCTGATGCGTTCGCCTGTCATGCTCAACACGAGCTGGTTCGAAGCCGGCCGGGCCGAATATCTCGAACCCAATTGCGTCGCGGAAGCGGCCCGGCAGCTCGGGATTGAAGATGATCGCGCCTGGGTCGCACTTAGCCGGGCGGAGCTGCGCGAGGGTAAAAAGATCGGCGACTGGGAGATCGCAGCGGAAGTGGTCGCCGCCGCCACCGGCCTCGACAAAAACAAATTGCTCGCTGGCGCGACATTGCCTGAAACAGAACGACTCGTTAGGCAAACAACCGCGGAATTTCACGCCATGCAGGTCACGCAACGGCCCACCTTCGTGATCGATTCACCGATTGGCGACCGCGCCATCTTCTCCGGTTTCGCGAGGGTCGAGCCCGTTTCCGCGACGATCGAGGCGATGCTCGATGACATAGCGGCATACGAGGCACACGCCGCCCATTTCGGCGAGCCGCCAGCCTGACTTTGCGCTTGAGAAAGACCTTGCGGCTTTTCTCTTGTCGGATACTACTTCCCTCGGTTCCGGTCATGCCGCGGACCGATCGGCGCGCTGCTCGCAGGCGCGAAGATCCTGAGTGCGGCGCGCTCCCCTTAAGGACGCGACGGGAGATTGCGATAGAAGAACCACGGCGTCAGTCTCACTCTCTTGTCGCCGGTCTGGAGAAACAGTTATTCTGCAACAACAAATTCGTGTAAACGGCCGGATCCGCGCCCGAGAAGTCCGCGTCATTCTCGGCTCAACCGGCGAACAGCTCGGCGTCATGAAGTTATCCGACGCCCTGAAGCGCGCCCAAAGCATGGACCTCGACCTCGTCGAAGTCGCTCCCACCGCCAACCCGCCCGTCTGCAAAATCGTCGATTTCGGGAAATTCCGTTACGACATCTCCAAGCAAGTCAAGGATCGGCGTTCCGCCGGGACGAAGCTCAAGGAGATCAAGTTTCGGGTAAACATCGACGAGCACGATTACCTGACCAAGATCCGGCACGGCGAGGAATTCCTCGATAAAGGAAACAAGGTGCGGGTGCAGTTGCAATTCCGCGGCCGGGAGATGGCGCACCAGGAATTCGGGATGCAGCTCATGCACAAGGTGCGCGACGATCTCGCGACCATGGCGCAGGTAGAGATGGAACCGAAGATCACCGGCCGCAATATCACGATGACGCTCTCGCCGCTGCCGGCGAACAAACGCAGGCGCCGCTTTGCGCTCGAGACGGCAGAGGCTGAGGAAAATAAACAGCCAGCGGAGAGCGAAGGTTAGGGCCTAGATTTTCCGCCGCAGCGGCCGAATGCAGTTAACGAGCTTGCGCAGGCCGAGCTCAAGCCGGGTCTTGACTGTGCCCAGGGGCGTGCCGGTGAGCGCGGCGATTTCGCGATGGCTGCGCCCTTCAAAGAAGGATAGCTCGATCACTTCGCGCTGATATTCCGGCAGCGAACTCATTTGTCGCTCGAGGAATCGGCGCAGGTCCGACTGCACGAGGTCATCATCGATCCGGTTCTTTACCCACGAATCGGGCTGGCGCTCGATCTGGCATTCGAAGCGTTCTTTCGCCCGGCAATATGCCTGGCGGCGACGCAGACGATCGATCGCCCGGCGTCGCGCCAGGGTTACCACCCAGCCAAGGGGCCTTCCCGCCCTGGGGGAATAGTTGCCGGCCTCCTTCCAGATCTGAAGAAAGATCTCCTGCAAAACATCGTCCGCCTCCGCCTCTTCGTGCACCACGCGCACGACCACCGCTTTCACCGTCTTGCCATAGCGCTCGTAGAGTTCCCTGAGCGCGTTCTGCCGGCGATGCGTGATCGCCTTCATCAGAGTTTCGTCCGAGGCTTCTGCGAGCCCGGCGGTATCGACCAAGGGTTGTATCATATGCGAGAGTTTCTGTTCCGTGCCGCGTTTATCGCGGCCGCGAGTTTCAATTTCCCGGCGCGCCGGAGAGCGACAATCAGAGGAGGAGTGCATCGTTACCTAGGAAAAACCCCTAGTTCACAACTTCAGCCAAATGTCCGCCTGGCCGCCTCCGGCAAGGCGGCTCGTTCGCCGCTCGACCGCGGCTCACTGCTGCGTTACGACTCCAAACGAATGCGCCGGTCAGCCCCGCTTATTGCAATTTCGCTCGCCGCTTTTTTCGTTTGGCCGGCGCACGCCGAGGGTCCGCTGCAATTTGCAACCGAACAGTTTTTTCCCTTTCAGTCCGGCGGCGCCGTCGCGATCGAAAACACCGATGGCGCGATCGACATCTATAGCTGGCGCGAACCGCGCGTCCGCCTCGCCGTTTTGCGCGAAGCTTACACCGAGCCGCGGCTCCATCAGATCGAGGTCGCGACCGAGTCACGCGCGCAATCGCTCGCCATCCGCACCATCGTTCCACCCGTGCACGGACTTTTCGCCGATCGCTCCGGGACCGTCGAATACACCGTGGCCGTGCCGCAGACAACGCGGCTCAACCTCAGTTTGAACAACGGCGCGATCACCTTGCACGATCTGCGCGGCGGCACGGCGCAGGTCGCGCTCGAGAACGGCCGCGTCACCGCGAGCAATTGCTACGCGCGCGTGCAGGCCCATTCGCGCACCGGCGTGCTCGAGCTCTTCCTGCCGTGGTGGGAAAATCTCCCCGCCGCTTTTGATTACCAGATCAGCCAGGGCAGAATCGTCGTCCGGCTCGCGGGCAATGCGCGGTTTCGCGTCGACGCCCAAACGCGCGACGGGCAGATTTACAATGAATTTGGGCTGGGCGCGGCACGTCGCGCTGGAGGCGGCGAAACGCTCCGCCGAGCGAGCGCGCCGGCGCCGCCGTTGTCGCTCAGGTTGCGCACCGGCGGCGGCAATATCAAGATCGACAAGTTTCGTTAGGCAGAACTTACTCCTGTCATGGCTTCCTTCGATATCGTTTCCGAAATCGACAAGCAGGAGATCGACAACGCCCTTAACCAGGCGCGCAAGGAACTGGCCACCCGCTTCGATTTCAAAGGCAGCACCGCCGAGATCCAGCAGGAGAAGGACAAGATTATCCTCACCGCCGCGGATGCGACCCATCTGCGCGGCTTGCGCGAAATTGTGGTCGGCAAATTATCGAAACGTGGGGTCGACCTGCGGAACATCGACCAGCAGGAGCCGGCGATTTCCTCGATGGGCCACGCCCGCCAGGAGATGAAAATTCAGCAAGGGCTCGAAGGCGAAAAAGCCAAGGAGATCATCGCCGCGATCAAGGCCGCCGGATTCAAGGTGCAAAACCAGTTGCAGGACCAGCAGATTCGCGTCACCGGAAAAAAGAAGGATGAGCTTCAGGCCGTGATTCAGTTCGTCCGAAGCAAAGACTTCGGAGTCGCGACCAACTTCAAAAACTTCCGCGACTAACGAATTGGCTCGAAAGACGTTGTTCTCCGCATGAATCGTTCGTTAGGCATTTGCGCCGGTGTGATCGCGGGAATTGCGATCGGCTTTTTTCTTGGTCGAGTGCTCAGCCCGTTAGGCTCGAATACCCGTACGGCAGTGGTTTCTCAGGAACTCGGTCAATCGAAACAGCCATCATCCGAGGGCGCAGGCAGGGATCTCTCTGAGACGATCGTTCTGGGCAAGATCACGACCGTTCCCTTCCAGGAACTTTATGGGTTGCTCGGCCGGCGTTCGCAGTCGGAGATTGCGGCAATTGCGTCGCAATTGGGCGACCTGCCCGACGGCCCGGATAAGAACGAGCGTGTCCGCACATTCTTTAAGGCCTGGGCGCATCTGGATCCGTCGGCGGCGTTGAGCGCGGCCTTGACATTTAACTCCGTCGAAGCCCGGCGGGGAGCGATTGCCGCGACCGTGGAAGGAGCGGACGCGGCGGCCGCCCCGACTCTTGCAGAATCGATCAAGCGCCTTCCGGAAAGCGTGATCTCTGCGCAGGAAAAGTCGGGTCTGCTCGGCGCCGCAGTTGAAAAATGGTCGGAAATTGATCCACCTGCGGCGGCCGATTTTCTCGACCGGACTCCTTCCGCCGCAATCGGATTTACGATGGCTTTCAATCAGGTAACGCGAAAATGGGCGGCGCGCGATCCGGTTGCGGCAATGGATTGGGCGATTGCGCACAGCACCGGCCCGCATGGAGCGACCGCGCTCACGGGGGCTATCACCGGCTGGTGGGAAAAGGACCCTGCGGCGGCCGAGGCTTTTGCGACGGCTCATGCTGACGAGGCAAACGGGCAGCAGTTGATGAGCGCGATTGCAAGCGAGCTTGTGCAACAGGACCCACGAAAGGCTGCTGCCTGGGCCGACACTCTTCCGGCGGCGGACGATCGTCGGATGGGCTACGCCCTGATCGCGATGCAGTGGGCGATGAGTGATCCCGGGGCGGCAGCGTCCTGGGCGGCTGGCTTGCCTAACGAAGTACAATCGACCGCGCTCGATTCCAGCGTCTCCCTCTGGGCGAATACCAACCCGCAAGCTGCTGCTCAGTGGATACAAAGCTTGAGCGGGCCGGCGCGCGACGAAGCTGTCGCGACTTATATTGCGGTGGCGCTGCCAAAAGATCCGGCAGCGGCCGCAGCCTGGGCGATCAGTATCGAGGATCCAGGCAAACGCATTTCCGCTCTCAAAGGGGTGTTACCGCAATGGATGCAGCGCGACCCGAACGCCGCCCGGACTTGGATCCAGAATAGTTCGTTAGGCGAAGCGGAAAAGGCGAAGCTGCTCGCGGCGCCGACACCGCGGCCGTAGTCGCGCCCTTAGCCACCCTGTACGGGCGGCATGATTGCAATCTGCTCGTTAGGCTGAAGCAGGTATTCGCGCCCGACGAAATCGACGCCCGCGCCGACCAGGATGTTGTTGTCCCATTTTCCGAGTGCCGGGATCCGCTCATAAAGCTGCCGCAGGAGATCGGCCACGGCCGCACCATCCGGCAGATCGAGCGTTAATTCGCTCGCGCCGGCGAGTTCCCGTAGCTGGGAGAAGAATTGAACGTTAACGCGCATTCGTTTTCGTTAGGCAGCATCGGGCGGCAGGATCTCCTCTTTCCGCAGGACGCCGATGCAGGGGAGGTTGCGGTATTGTTCCATGTAATCGAGCCCGTAGCCGACAACGAACTCGTCTCCGATATCGAACCCGACGTAATCGACTTCGACCGGCCGGCGGCGCGGCTTGCGTTTGCGCAGGAGAACGCATGTTTTTACGCTGCGTGGCCGCTTGCTGTTCAGCTTTTCGCGGATCGCAGCCAGAGTCACACCGCTATCGAGAATGTCGTCGAGAATAAGAATGTGGCGGTTCTCGACATCGGGCAGCGCGATTTGCCGGAACTCGATCTCGCCGCTCGTAGCCGTGCCGCCGTGATAACTCGCGATGCTCAGGCAATCGAGCTTGAGCGGAAGCGGGATGCGGCGGAGCAGGTCGGCCATGAGGATGATACTGCCGTTGAGCACGGCGATCACAGTCAGCTCGCGATTGTGATATTCGGCCGAGATTTCCGCCGCCAGTTCGTCGAGCCGGCGCAGGATGGTCGGCTCGTCAAAGAGGACGCGCTCAAGATCTTCCTGCATCCAAACAATCTAATCAGGAAAGCCGGAGACGAGGAAATTACTTTGTCAGCGCCGAGCGGATTTCCGCGCTCAACTTTGGGTCTGCATTGATCGTTAGGCCACGGTGCCACAGCTCCTTCGCCCGTCCTTCATGGCCGGCGCGGCGAGCGGCTTGGCCGGCATTAAGATAGAGAAGCTGACAATCGGCCGCGCCCAATTTTCCTGGAGCCTGTTCAATCTGCCTAACGATAGCGTCAAGCTGTTGCCGGGCAACTTTGCGGCGTCCCAAAAATCCGGGGAGCGCTTCGTTCGTGACCGCGCGGGTGAGGAGAACCCTGGCATCGTTAGGCGCGGCGCTCGCCGCCTCATCCATGAAAGCGATGCCGCGGCGCAGGGCGGAAAGTTTAGCCGGCCCAATCGGCAAGTCGCGGCTGCGCAAGGTCCAGGCGCTCCCGAGATAAACGCGCGCCAGTTGATCGTCAGGCGCCCGCGCCAGGGTCGCGTCGAGCGCGGCGATGCAGTCGATCACGGCTTGTTTCTCGCCGGCCAAGCCGCGCGCGTAGAGATCGGCGACCCGCTTTTCCTCATCGGCCGGCGCGAGCAGCGGAGCGACGACGAGAATGCCGAGCAGGAGCCGGAACATCCGAGAGCATGGACAAAGCGGCGGTTGAAAACAAATTGGGGAGCCGCCTCCGCGGCCCATCCTGCGATGCTCTTCGAAAAAAAATGGCGCAACCCAGATCGCAAGATCATCGCCTTCACCACGCACAAGGCCGGCTCGATGGTCCTGCATCGCGTCCTCAAGGACATCTGCGAACTCAACCGCATCCGCTATTATTCCCCTAACGAATCGAAAACCGCGCTGCCCTTTGACCGGATTTTTGCCGGGCACGATTTCATCGCCCGCAGACGCGGCTGCTTCGGACCGCTGCGTTTTTTCGTTCCAACCACGGCGCTCGACGAGGCGCGCCTGATCCTGCATCTGCGCGATCCGCGCGACGTGCTCGTGTCGATGTTTTACAGTTACTGCTTCATGCATGCGGGCGAGATCGAGCGCCACACCGGCTACCGCAAAGCGGTGGCCGAGGCCGGGATTGACAAGTTCGTGCTCGATATGGTGAGCGAGGCCTTCTACGGCTATCGCGGCGATTACGGGATCGGGTCGCGCTATAAGGAGCACGTCGGCACCGTACTTGATCGCTACCGGCGTTACCTCGACGAAGTTTTCCCGCGACCAAACACGATCGTCCTTTCTTATGAAGAGATGGTGCTCGCCTTCCCGAGTTGGTTAGGCAAAGTCATCGCCGCTTTTCCACTCGCCAATCCCGAGGAGACGCGTGCGGTGGTTGAAGCCCGCCACGCCAACACCGTTGCAGCCGGGGAACAGGAAGATGTCTGGGCGCACAAGCGCAAGGTCACACCGGGCGATCATCGCGAGAAATTGCAGCCGCAGACGATTCGGCGTTTGGACGAAATCTTCGCGCCCGTGCTCGAGAAGCTCGGCTACTCCGGCTCGGAATACGCGCGGACCGGCATCCCGGTTCCAACTCGTTAGGCAAATGCGACCCTCACCTGGCGATTTCCGATCGGCCCGGCGGACCACTCCGCAATCGTGCGGCTAAGCAGATCCAGGCGCTGCACGCGCGCGGCGAGCTGCGCTTTCAATTCCCGCTCGACACGCTGCCGCAGACCCTCGTTCGGGCCGAGCCGCGCGAAGTCCCAGGCATCTTCGCCCTCGGCTTCGCGCAGACTTTTCTCGAGCGCGCGAAGGGAGCGCTGCAGCTCGGCGAGGAGGCCCTGCATCTGCGAGAGCGATTGCTCGCAGGCCCGGTTCGCCTCGATGTCGCTGAGGGCGAGGAGAATTTCCATCTGCGCCACATCACTCGCGGCATAGGCCTCCTGCACTTCGTGCCAGAGGGCGGAGACGGCGGCGCTGCCGTCGGCGCGCAAATCGGGATGCAAGCGCCGGACGAGCCGGCGATACAATTCTTTCACTCGAACGTCCACTGGTGTCTGCTCGCTCCGCGTCTCCTCCTCCTCGAGCGGCAGCCCGCGTGACCGAGGACGAGGCCGCACTGACGGCAGCGTTTCCTCCGTCACGGGGCGGAACATGTGCGACTTGAAAGCCTCGAAGCTGTTCGCGTAGGCCTTGTCATCCATTTTGTCGGGATGCGTGCCTAACGAACGCTGCAGCCACTCCTGGAAAAGCGCTTCCTTTTCAAAATCACTCAGCGGGCGGGGGCGATCGCCGGTTTCGGCAAATGAGTCGCGCGTTTCATTGGCGCTCGTCGCAGGGTTGCGCCGCCGCGCCATCACTCGTGCAAACGCGCTCGCGCCATCCATGAATCCGCGCCGCATTTCCATCTCGACCTCGTGTACAAGCGTCTGCAACTCACGAATCCTGGTCTCGACTTCCCGGGCCTGGCTGAGCAGCGCCCCGAACTCCCGCGCCCGCCAACGGATGAACGCCGGCTTGTCTTTGCGCTCGAACCCATGCCAGCCGGCCCGCACACGATCGAGCCGCGCCATCGCTTGGGCGCAGTCCGCCGCCGCGCGCTCGCGCAACGGTTGCTGGTCAATTAACACGATCTCTCCCGAGCGCGTGCGATGATTCGAAGGTGTTTCAATCTTGCGCGCCATTTGCCCTCGCGACATCCGGGAAACTTACGCCACGAGCACGCCGGGGAAAACTGGAGGTTGGATTCAGTCGCGGAGCCGCCGTTTCAATTCCCAAACGCGCAGCGCGGCGAGAAGCAGGCGGCGAGTGCGCTCAAGACGGCTAACTGACAACGTGGGTGCCTCCTCCTCCTCGGGCTTTTTCACTCCGCGGCCGCGGCGCTTACGTGCCGTTTTGGCGGAGCCCTTCGCGGAAGGTTTTTTCTTCCGTCGCGGATTGCGGGCGCTTGGGTCGGACGTGGCCATCTTAGGACTGATGGCACTAGCACGTCTCAGGCCAGCCCTGTTTTGGTCCCCGGCCTAAGCCCCGCTTACCGGTCTTGGCGAGGCGGGAGATGGATTGCCGCCAACATGCAACGCGCGCTACCCCCGGCCAGCTCAATCGTCGGCAAGGCGAGCGGGACGAGACGCGTAAATCGCTCCAAAATTGAGCGCTGCCCAGCAGTGAGATGATTCATCGCGCGCTCGGAAAGGACGAGCAATTTTTCGCGTTCGTTCTGCAACTCGAACGCGTTTCCGGCAAAGTTTCCGATCTGCCCGGCACTGAGCTCGACGATCTTTTTTCCTGTTCGTTCCAGGGACTCGCGCATCTGCCTGCGCTGCGCCGGGTCGCGGATCAGCCCCAGCCCGATGAGGGCAAACTCGCTCCCCAGACACATCATCACGTTCGTGTGATAGATCGGCCGCCCCTTCTCATCCGTGCTTTGGAAGGTGATCGGCTCGTAAGCAAAATCGGCGCAGAATTTTTCCAGCGGTTCGCGCGCAGCACGTCGCGAGAGGGAGACATAAGCGAGGCGATGAACGTAATCGAGCACCAGGCTCCCCGTGCCCTCGAGGAAGAGCCCGCGCTTTTCGAAAGGCGAATAATCCACCACCTCGCTTACGCAATAATCCTGCCGCAGTTGCTCGATCAAATCGCGGCGACGCTCCGCCCGGCGCAACGGAGTCGCCATCGGGTAAAGCGCAACCCGGCCATCTTCGTGGGTGGAGAACCAATTGTTAGGGAAAACCGCGTCGGGTTTTGCAGGAGTCGCAGTGTCCTCGAAGACGTGCACCGTGACGCCGGCGGCGCGGAGTTGCGCGACTGCTTGATCGAACTCGCCCCGCGCCCGGTCCGCAGTGATCGTCGGATCTTGATCCGTCGCTTCTCGCTGAAAGGCGTTATCGAACACCGTTTCCGGATTGGAAAAAAAAAGGCACGGCCGGATCATGACGACCGCCTTCGCGCTTTGCTCGCTCACCTTTTTCCTCTGCCCTGCCGGGCTACGAAACGCAAGTCGGCGCTCGTCCTCGGCTCATCGAAGCAAATCGCTCCTGATGAGCGGGCGCGGATTGCGGTCGCCGGCGGCTGCGTCTAGCGTGGCCGCCGGCGATGCGAGTGCATTCCGCGAGCTTTTTCGTTTCGACCCGGGGCAAAGGAACCTACGAGATTACCCGGGCGGTGGAATCGGCGGTCGGCCAGAGCGCTGTGCGCGAGGGGAGCGCGACCGTATTCGTTAGGCATACCAGCTGCAGCCTGATCATGATGGAGAACGCCGACCCAAGTGCGCGCCGTGATCTGGAGGAGTTTTTCGAGCGCCTTGTGCCGGAGGACACATCATGGTTCGAGCACACTGCGGAAGGCGGCGACGATAGCACGTCGCACATCCGTTCTGTTCTCACCCGCTCGAGCGAAGTAATCCCGATCACCGCGGGTCGGATGCAGCTCGGCACCTGGCAGGGAATTTTCCTTTTCGAACACCGTCGCGCGGCGCATCGCCGACAGGTCGCTGTCACAGTCATCGGAAGTTAGGCGTGGTGCCTGACTCCGACGCTCGACACGATTGCACCCGTTAGCTAGGGTGCGCTGCCTTTGAAAACCCTGCCCTCCACGATCAATCGCCACAACGCGCTGCGCGATCGTTGGTCGATCCCGAGCGTCGATCAGATCATGGTCGAGGAACGCGCCACCGCCTTCACCAAGCGCAGCATCAAGACCTCGGCCAAACTCGCCGGACTCAAGCTCGCGGTGTCAATGATGGACCTGACGACGCTGGAGGGAAAAGACACTCGAGGGAAAGTCACCTTCCTTTGCCGCAAGGCGATGCAGCCCGCCGAGCCGCGCTACGACGTGCCCCCTTGTGCCGCCGTCTGCGTATATCCTAATCTCGTTAGGGCGGCGAAGCGTTTCCTCGGCAACTCGCGGATCAAAGTCGCTTCCGTCGCGACCGCATTCCCGAGCGGACTGATGCCGCTCGATTTGAAACTTGAGGAAGTCCGGCGCGCAGCCGGCGATGGCGCCGACGAGATCGACATGGTGATCGATCGCGGCATTTTCCTCGCCGGCGATTACAATCGCCTCTTCGACGAAATCGCGGCGACGAAGGAAGCGTGCGATCCGGCACATCTCAAAGTGATCCTCGAAACCGGCGAGCTCCAGACCTACGACAACGTCCGCCTGGCGAGCGAAATCGCGATGCGCGCCGGCGGCAATTTCATCAAGACGTCGACGGGCAAAGTTT
>JAICXG010000301.1 GCA_025980625.1 Chthoniobacterales bacterium | reverse complement strand
GCGTTGTAGAGATCGAGCATCGGATTCGTCAGCGTGCCGGAGACACCGTAGGCGCCTAACGACGGACCGATTGCCCGCACCACGATCGGCTCCGATTGCGGAGCTTGAACGATAAAACCGCCGATCAGCACATCGTCCCCAGTCTCGACCCGGGCGCGGGTGGAAATGTTGGCGATCGTCCCATTGTCCGGATCCAGGTCGTAGATTTCGACGAGCGCGACGCCGCTGCTGTTGTTCGAACCCCGCAGGATCGCGGTGTAGTTGCCGGAGGGCAGATCGGAGACGATCGCAGACTCCTTGTCGTCGGTCGGGTTCAATCCGGTCGCGATGATTTCCTGTTCCTGCGTATCTCTCCAGTTGTCGTTCGTCTGGAGGAGCGCGCCGGCGCCGTCATGCAACTCCAGCACCGGATCGGCCAGCGCGCCGGAGACGCCAAGCGCGCCTAACGACGGGCCAATCGCGCGCACGATCACTTTTTTGGTCGTGCTGTTTTGGATGATGAAGCCGCCAATCATGACGTTGTCGCCGGTCTCAACATGGCCGCGACTCGAGATTTGCAGGACCTGCGATTGCCCGGTGGGCGGCGGCGGATTGAGCGGCGCGCCGTAAAGTGAGACCGCGCCTTCGATGTCGTCTGCCTGGAGCCGGTCGATGGTGCTCACGGTAGAGTTCATGATGGCTACGACCGATTGCCCATGATCATCGGGATGATCGAGACCGAGGACGTGACCCAACTCGTGCAGGGCGACGCGATGTAAATCGACGAAGCCCTGCGTTCCTGCGTCCGTGGTTGTGCCGCGGAAAGCGTTAAACTTGTTGGCGGTGTTAAAGAGGATGTCGTTTTCGTTGATCGAATTGCCGGTGCTGGTGGTGAGGGTGACGGCAAGAGTATTCGCGCCGAAGTCGTCGCCGTAGACAGTGGAGGCGAATTGCATCGAGTTGACCCCGTCGCCCGAGCTCGCCGCTGTTCCGGGGCTCGCGGTCGTCCAGGTAAATTGCACGCCGCCGAGCTGTTCGTTCCAAAGCTGCATCGCGTTTTCTGCGGCGCTGTTGAAATCAACACTTCCATCGGCCAGAACGACATCGCTCGATCCCAGTTGCACGCGCATCGGGATGGTGGACGTGTGCCACCAATAGCCTTCGAGTGCGAAGCCGCGGCTGGAGAGGGGCAGCGCTAGTAAGAGCGCGACGGCCAGACTACCGGCGACGAGCCGCTTACTGGATTTTCGCTTTTGCCTGTTGCTGGGCAACGCGGGAGCGAATGGCGGACTTGAAATCATTGACGGAAAGGGCCGGCTTACGTGCAACGACGGCGGCTTCAGCGGTTCCGAGCTGGCTCACATCCCTGAGCGGCTGGTTTGCGCCAGTCAACAGTATCTCGCGTCCGGACTCGTCGGTTTGAATGCGGAAGCGGCCGTGCTGGATCCCAACCAGCGGAATAAATTGGCTGCCGTTGTTTTCGACGAAGAGCAGATCGTGATCGCCGACCTTGAATTTCGGCGCGTCGCTCACTGCCATTGTGCGGCCCTCAACCGTACCTCCGAGCATACGCATGGAATAGGTTGTGCCGGCATCGCCTTTGAGCACGTCGTCGACCTTGAACGTGACATAGGTCACGATGCGATGTTCGGCGCCTTCGCCGATCCATTGCGATTGCAGGCCCGTCACTTCGCCCTCGAAGATAGTCTGCGCGCGACTAACGAGCTCGTCGAAGTTCGGCGGAATCACGGTCGTGGCAGTGGCGGTGAAGCCGAGAGAAAAGAGGACGGGGAAAAGCAGGACACCTATCGGTTTTTTCATTGCAGGAATGCGGGAACGAGCCGGAGCTTCGACGAGTTTAGAGCGAAAATGTTCAACCGCAATTTCATTTAGGGGTCGAGATCGTAGGCCTCGACGAGGGCAACGCCTTCGCCGCCATCGGCGCCCTGAACGACTGCGGTGTAAGTCCCGGGCGCGATCGTCTCGAGGAGTGCCGCCTCGCGCGCATCGCTCGGCGGAAGGCCAGTCGCGATGATGTCGCTCGCGCTTGGGCCGGTGGTCCAATTGTCGTTTGCATCGATGAGCTGGCCATCGCTGTCATGCAATTCGACCAAAGGATCGGCCAGAACACCGGTCGACCCACTGGTCGCCAAGGACGGGCCGAGAGCGCGAACAAGCATACGCTTCGGAGTATCACCGCTGACAATGAAACCGCCGATCAGCGCGCCGTCGCCGGTTCCGACCCGGCCGCGGGTTGAGACATTGGCAGCGTGCGAACCGCTTGTGTCGATGGTGTAACTTTCGACTAATCCCACGCCAGTGGTGTTGTTCACACCCGATAGAATGAAAGTATAACTCCCGGGCGCCAGCCGTGCGATGATCGCAGCTTCACGCGTATCAGTCGGGGCCAGGCCGCTGGCGATGATGTCGCCGGAATCGAGACTCTCCTGCCAGTTGTCATTGCTCGCAAGGAGTGACCCGGTGGAATCCCGCAACTCGAGCACTGGGTCCTGCAAAAAGTCGCTGATCCCGCTGGCTGCGAGCGATGGCCCGAGGCCGCGCAGGATAACTTTCTTGAGCGAGCTACCCTGGATGATAAACCCGCCGATCAGGACATCATCCCCCACGCCAACCTCCATTCGCGTCGAGATGTTTACTAACCGGCTCGGCCCGGATGCCGGCGTCGCCGTGGGAGAAGGAGCCGGCGTGGGCGCAGCAGCGCCGTAAAGCGCATGGATTCCAGCGAGGTCGTCCGGCGCGAGATCGGCGCGATTGCTCACGACCGAGTTCATGATCGCGTCGACATGCTGGCCGTTATCATCGGGATGCGCCAGGCCGAGTGCGTGTCCGAGTTCGTGAAGAAAAACGCGCTGGATATCGCAGATGCATTTGCCCTGCGCATCGAACTGCAAATTGCCCCGATACGAATCAAATGACTGCGCTTGGTTGAAAAGAATATCCGCTTCGAGAAACTGCGCGCCCTGGGTTGTGTAATAGGTGACGGCGAGGACGCCGCTGCCGAAGGTGTCGCCGAAAATCGAGTTGGCGAACGAAGCGGAGTTGACGCCATCCCCCGATGAAACGGGAGCTGATGAGTCCATCACGGCGGCGAGTTGCACATTTTGCATCGTCGCATTCCAGGCATCGATCGCGGGCGCGACTGCCTCATTCCACGATTGGCTGCCATCCTGCAATGCCTGAGCAGG
>JAICXG010000329.1 GCA_025980625.1 Chthoniobacterales bacterium | reverse complement strand
GTCGGCGTGCTCGATGGGCTGGACGGCAAACAGGCCCGGGTGAAAGTCGAGACTTCGCGGGCGGGGAAGCTCGAACACATTCTGGACGCGATATTCGAGAACTCGTGGTGGCTCGCGCTTGCCTGGTACCTGCAGCGCTCCGGAGAGCTCACGAGCGCGTTTTTCTTTGTCTTACTCCTCGGTGCCGCGGAAGCCGGCGCCGCTCTCGCCAAGTGGAGCAGCCTGCGCTTTCTGCGGACGTCGTTGTACGAACTGGGCCGCTTCGATTTGTTCGTTAGGCTGATCGGCGCTCGGCGCAACGTCCATATCTGGATTCTCGCCGTCGGAGTGCTTCTCGGTTCCGCCGCCAGCGCCTTCATCGTCATGGCGTGGTGGGAAGTGGTGACGAGCGTGGTTCAACTCTCGCGGGTTGCATCGGTCCTCTGCGCGCGGGCGCGAGTGAGCCGTCGCGCAGCAATCGGCGCGGCGGAGGGAAGCGTGGCGGCGCCACTTTCAGCCGATGCTTCATTGCTTGACGATGCGTCTGCACCGGTCATAACAAACTCGTGATCGATTTCCAGCAAGCCCTTCGGGTTTTCGATAACAGGCCGTGGGTCGCGCACCTCTACGTCACCGAGCAGTGCAATCTGGATTGCCATTACTGCAACGAGTACGACAACTCGATCCCGCATCCGGCGGTGGCGGACCTCAAGAAATGGATGGACCACATCCGCGCGCTCGGCGTCGCCCGGATCGGCTTTCAAGGCGGCGAACCGCTCAAGCATCCGGAGATTGCCGAGCTCGTGCGTTATGCGAAATCGATCGGGTTTTGCAAGGTCAGCATGTCGACCAATGGCTTTCTTCTCACCCATGAACTCCTCGCCGAACTGGAACGCGCGGGTCTCGACAAACTCCAGATTTCGGTGGATCGCATGACGCCGATCGCGAGCACGCGCAAGTCGATGAGGTCGATTCTGCACAAGCTCGACTGGTTCAAGGACTCGAAGGTGCGACTGCAAGTCAGCGGGGTTCTTTTCAAGGAGACGCTCGATGAAATGGGCCAGGTGATCGACACCTGTCTCGACCGAGGGATCCCGGTTCACGCACGAGTGATTCATGATGATCTCGTGCACGGCCGCGCTTTGCGCGATAACGATTCGAGCGCGGCGCTGCTGCGCTTTATCCAACAGCAGGAGCAACTGAAGCGCAGCGGGGAAAAGATCCACACGAGCTGGAATTTGTTTGAGTACGAAAAAAAGATGCTGCGTGGCGAGCCAATGGAGTGGACGTGTGTCGCGGGCTACAAATACTTCTTCGTTTCATCGAGGGGGAAATTCTGGCTTTGCAGTCAGGTGCGAACCGAGCGGGACCTGCTCGACATCACGCGCGAGGACCTGCTCGGCTACAACAAAAAGAAGAGCTGCCAGGCGGGATGCGGAGTTTATTGCACGGCTGAGGCTTCGTTGGCAGTGAATCATCCGCTGCGCTACGCCGGCCGCGAACTGGCTGGCATGTTGCGCAGCCACATCGCCCGATCCAATGGCGAGGGCGCACCGCGCCGGATTCGCGATTTCGCCGGAGCCTAACCAGCGCGGTCGCGCAATCCGCGCCGGTAGATTCGATAGGTCTTGTATTTGCGGGCGCCGATCGCGCTGAGGAAGCGATTGATGAGATGATTGTTTTCCAGAGTCATGCTCAGTTCGCCGGTGAAACCGCGCTTGATCATTGCTTCCTCGATGATCCCGAGCACGAGCATTTCGGCAATCCCGCCGCGGCGATATTTTGGCTTCACGCCGAGCGCGATCAGCCGGGCAGTGCGGATGCGGCTTTTATAATAAAGCAGTTTCGTTAGGCCAATCGGAATTCCCCACGTCGTTAGGCGGCCGTTGATATTCTTCAAGGCGACATTGATATCGGGCACGCAAAGAATGAATCCGGCCGGTTCGTCGGCCACCTCGGCGACGAGTGTGAATTCGGGCACAACGAGTTGCTTCAGCTCTTTCGCCATGAACTGGAATTCTTTTTCGGTGAAAGGCACGAAGCCCCAGTTCTCCTTCCAAGCTTCGTTGTAGATCTCGCGCAGCCGGTCGGCTTCGACGCGAAAGTTCTTCAGGTCGCCCGCGCGAATCGTCGCGGGATGTCGCTTCTTGAGCGAGGCGGCGAGGCGGCGCAGGCGGCGCGCCGCGTTTTCCGGCTCATCGAACCACCAGGCGTAAAAGTCGATGGTTTTCGTGAAGCCGAAGGCCTCGACGAGCCGTGCGTAGTAAGGCGGGTTGTGCGCCGTAAGCAGGGTAGGGGGGAATTGAAAACCTTCCACGAGCAGACCGCAGACGTAATTGGTCGAATAATCGATCGGGCCCATGATCTCGTCGCGGCCTTTGTCGCGGAGCCAGGTGCCCGCCGCCTCGAAGAGCGCGCTTGCGACATCGAGATCGTCGATGCATTCGAAAAGTCCGAAGCAGCCGACGTTGCTGCGATGAAGGGCGTTGTAATGCGGATCGTCGCTCGCCATGATCCGGCCGACGATTTCGCCATCACGGCGGGCGAGAAAGAGCGCGGCATTGCCGTGCTCGTAAAACGGATGTTTCTCCCGATCGAGAAATTCTTTTCGCTCGAGAATGAGAGGCGGGACCCAGGCCGGATCGTCCCGGTAAATCTGCCAGGGAAATTTGATGAAAGCGTTCCGGTCCGCGCTGGAAACAACGCGCGAAACTTCTACGCGCGCCATTGCTCGGCCGAAGCCGCGCTCGTCTCGGGGCCGCGCT
>JAICXG010000078.1 GCA_025980625.1 Chthoniobacterales bacterium | reverse complement strand
GAGATTGCGGCAATCTCGGCTTGAGCGCGGGAGCGGGCGCCCTTGTTATGCACGTAACTGCTTGTTGTCAGGACCAGCCCCGCGAGCACGAGGATGACTCCGATGACGACAATCAGCTCAATGATGGTGAAACCGCCCCGCTTCCCATTGGTCATTGCCGCTCAGGATTGCTGTTGCAGGCCGCCGATGATGCTGATCAGCGGCATGAACAACGCGATCACAATCGTGCCGACGACCAACGCCAGAATCACGATCATGATCGGCTCGAGCATGGAAGTGAGCGCGGCGACGGCGTTATCCACTTCGTCGTCGTAAACCTCCGCGATCTTCAATAACATCTCAGGTAACTGGCCGGTCTCTTCGCCGACGTCGATCATGCTAATGACCATCGGCGGGAAAGCCCCGCTTGCTTCCAGCGGTTGCACGATCGATTCACCTTCTTTGACGGAATCGTGCACCTGCTGAATGGCATTTCCGATGATGACGTTACCGGCGGTCTCGCGGGTGATGTGGAGCGCCTGCAAAATCGGCACACCGCTGGTGACGAGCGTGCCTAACGTTCGCGTGAAGCGTGAGATTGAGGTCTTACGATTAAGATCGCCGAAGAGGGGCAGACGCAACTTCAGGCTGTCGATGACGGCGCGGCCGCGCGGGGTGCGGGAGATGAACTTGTAACCCGCAACCAAGGCAATGATTCCGCCAATAATGATAAGCCAGTGGTCCTTGAGCGCGTTGCTCAGGTTAATGACAAACTGAGTAATGACGGGAAGCGGTCTGTCGCCCAGCATGTCGTGAAAGATCTGTTGAAACTTCGGCACGATGAAGACGAGGAGGAATGACATGATGATAAAGGCAAGAAAGAGCACGATCGCTGGGTAAATCATGGCCGCGATGACCTTGTTCTTGACCTTCTGCGCTTTCTCCTGGAACTCAGCGAGACGATTGAGGACGAGCTCAAGCACGCCGCCCAGTTCGCCGGCTTTCACCATGTTGACATAGAGTCGATCGAAGATGCGCGGGTGTTGGCCGAGGCTTTCGGAAAACGTACTGCCGCCCTGCACCGAATCGGAGAGCTGATCAATTGCGCCCTGTAACACGGGATCGCGCTCCTGTTTCGAGAGCACGTTAAGTCCGCGGAGCAACGGCAGGCCGGCATCGATGAGGGTCGCGAGCTGGCGCGTGAAAACCATCAGGGTCTTGGCTTTGATGGTTTTCTTTTCCCAGAGAACGAGGCCTTTTTTCTTTTTCGCCCGCGCGACCGGCTCGATCGGAGCGGCTTTTCCACGGGCACGCGTTTTCTTTTCCAGCGCGACGCCATGTCCTTCTTCGTAAACACTGGTCGGGAAATAACCGGCTTGTCGCAGCTGGCCGATGGCATCGTTCGTCGAGATGGCCTCGACCAGCCCAGTCGACTCCTGACCCCGAGCGTCGAGGGCGATATAGTTATAACGGGGCATAGGAGAATTGGCGGCGCGTAGAATATCGAGAACGAAGGATTCTGTCGAGCAACTAAGCACCGTCAGGTGTACTTGAGGACTTCTTCGATTGTGGTGTGGCCTTCGAAAATGCTGCGGACGCCGTCCTGACGCAGTGTTGCCATCCCGAGCTCGACCGCTTTTTGTTTCAGAACGACCGACGGTGCGCGCTCATTCATGAGGGCGCGGAGCGGATCAGAGATTTTCATCAGCTCGTAAATGCCGATGCGGCCTTTGTAGCCGGTTTGGTTACAGGCGGCGCACCCTTTCCCGTAGTAAAAGCGGCGCGCGCCAATTTCGTTAGGGGAAAGATTGAGCTCGGCGAGAACGGACTCGTTAGGCTGAAATGCCGTCCGGCAATCCGAGCAGATGCGGCGGAGCAAACGCTGGCCAAGAACCGCTTCGAGGGTGGAAGAGATGAGGAACGGCTCGACCCCCATGTCGATGAGGCGCGCAATTGCACCGGGGGCGTCACTCGTGTGCAGGGTTGTGAAAACCAGATGCCCGGTGAGCGAAGCCTGGATCGCGATCTGCGCCGTCTCCAGGTCGCGCGTCTCACCGACCATGATGCGATCGGGATCCTGACGCAGAAAGGCGCGGAGCACGCGCGCGAAGGTCAGGCCGATGGCGTCGTTCACCGGCACCTGCATGATGCCTTCGAGGTCGTACTCAACCGGTTCTTCCGCAGTCAGGAGTTTACAATCGATCGTGTTGATTTTGCGCAAACAGGAGTAAAGCGTGGTCGTTTTGCCGGAACCGGTCGGGCCGGTAACGATGAAGATTCCGTTCGGCCGCTCGATCACCTCCAGGATGTAATTCAGGACGTAATCGGGCATCCCGAGCTGATCGAGCTCGAGGTTCACGGTCGCGCGATCGAGCACGCGCAGGACGACGCTCTCGCCGAATTGCGTCGGCAAACTGGAGACGCGCAGATCGACCGCGCGGCCGGCGATATTTTTCTGAATGCGGCCATCCTGCGGGAGGCGTCGCTCGGCGATATTCATGTTTGCCATCACTTTCACGCGCGAGATCACTGGGAGCGCGAGATGGCGCGGCGGCGGCGCCATTTCGTAGAGTGCGCCGTCCACCCGGTAACGCACTTTGAATTCGTTTTCGAACGGCTCGAAATGGATGTCGCTCGCCCGGTCCTGGATCGCCTGATAAAGGATCAGGTCGACGAAGCGGATGATTGGCGTCGCGTTGGCTTCCGCTTCGATGTTTGCGCCGATGCTTTTCTCGCCCGCAAGCGTCATCAACTCGCCCGCTTCGCCAAGCTGCTTGAGGATCTCCTCCATGCTCGAGGTGTCCTCGCCGTAGTGTTTGCGCAGGCGTTCCTCAATCTGCGCGCTCGGCGCGAGCACGACCTCGATGTCGCGCCCAATTGCGAAACGCAGGTCTTCAATCGTCTGGGTGTCGAGCGGATCGATCAGGGCGACCCGAATCGCGTTACGCTCTTCGCCGATTGGCAGCGCGCGATGCAAACGCGCGAGCCCGGCCGGGATGAGGTGCAAAATGCGGGGCGTAAACTCGATCGCATCGAGATCGACCACCTCGGTGCCAAGCGCGTCGGCGATCGCGCGGTAGAATTGCGCCTCGTCGACAATCCCGTGGTCGACCATCGCTTCCTCGATCGGTTTGCCGTTTTGCGTCGTCTCGAGCAGGACGTCGTCGGCCTGGGAGCGATCCATCAGCCCCTGGTCGATGAAGAGATCGGCGATGCGTTCGTTATTCATGGGAAGCCATTCATCTCAGGTGACTCGGCCGGGCAGACATCTTGCCTGTCGGGCGCGAGCCGCCGCCGAGTGGCTGGAAGCGCCCTCGGCCGAGTCAGGCAGGATGCCTGACTTCCATTCTTTTCAATTCGCATCGCCAATGGTTATTGAGATCACTTCCTCGGCGCTCGTTAGGCCGGCGAGCACTTTACGCACGCCGTCCTCGCGCAAGGTGCGCATGCCAAGCTCGCGAGCGCGCTGGCGCAACGCCATGGTCGAGGCGCGCGCGTTCACCAGGTGGCGGACTTCGTCGTCGATCGCGAAGATTTCAAAAATGCCAATCCGCCCTTTGTAACCCGTCTGCCGGCATTGCTCGCAGCCGACCGGGCGCATCACCATCGCCTCGCTCAGTTGCGATTCCTGGATGTGGAGAGCACGCAATTCCGACGCGGAAAGTCGGCCCCGTTCCCTGCAGTTGAGACAAAGCCGCCTAACGAGTCGCTGGGCCATGATCGCGCGAATCGAAGTCGCGACCAGAAACGGTTGCACGCCGATGTCGATCAGGCGCGCCACCGCCGAGGGCGCGTCGTTCGTGTGCAGGGTGCTGAAGACGAGATGGCCCGTAAGGCTGGCGTTGGTTGCGATCGAGGCGGTCTCGAGATCGCGGATTTCGCCGATCATGATGATGTTCGGCGCCTGGCGCAGGATGGAACGGAGCGCGGCCGGAAAAGTCATGCCGATCTCGCTGTTCACCTGCACCTGGTTGATGCCGTTCATCTGATACTCGACCGGCTCCTCCACGGTAATGATCTTGCGATCCGGTTTGTTGATGTAATTGAGACAGGCGTAGAGCGTGCTCGTTTTTCCCGAACCGGTCGGGCCGGTGACGAGAATAATGCCATCCGGGGCGCGCAGGAGTCGCTCGAACGTTTCCTGGTCGTCGCTAAAAAATCCAAGCTCGGGCAGTCCGAGCAGCAGGCTGGTTTTGTCGAGCACGCGCATGACCATGCTCTCGCCGTGATTCGTCGGGATGGTGGAGACGCGCAGGTCGATTGATTTGCGGCCCATTTTTACCTGGATGCGGGCATCCTGTGGGAGGCGCTTTTCGGCGATGCTCATCGACCCGGTCATGATCTTGAGCCGGCTGATAATGGCGGATTGCAATTTCTTGGGCGGCGATTGCATCTCGTGCAGGACGCCGTCGATGCGAAAGCGAACGCGGAAACTTTTCTCGAGCGGCTCGAGGTGGATGTCGCTCGCCCCGAGCTTGTGCGCCTCGAGCAAGAGGAGCGACACCAGGCGGATGATCGGCGCGTCCCCGCCTTCATCCTCGGGCAACTCCGCGCCCTCGGCGATATCGATTTCCTCAAGGGCAGCGTCGCCGATTTTTTGCCGGAGCACATCGACGGCTTCCTCGGCGCTGCCGTAATATTTAATCAGCGCCTGGCGAATTTTTTCCGGCGTCGTGCAGACGAATTCGATCTCGCGTCTAAGCAAAAAGCTGAGGCTGTCGATGCTGTCGAAATCGAGGGGATCGCCGGTCGCGACGACGAGGCCATGCTCGTTGCGCGCGATCGGGATCATCTTGAAACGACGCGCGTCCTGCGGCCGGATCTGATCGATGATTTCCTGCGGCACGACGACATCGGCGAGATCGATCCAGGTCATCTCGGCCTGGGCCGCGAGGCTGCGCGAGATATCGTCGGCCGTCACGATTCCTTCTCTGACGAGCGCATCGACCACACTCTTTTCGCCATTGGGATTTACGTGCGCCTGCTCGATCTGACGGCGGGTCACGAGCCCGAGGTCGCGCAGGAGATCGAGGATGTATTGTTCGTTAGGCGGCGGCATGGGTGTGGAAAAGCTCGGCCGGAGAGGAAGGGTTTAACAAATTTCGGCGGGGATTCCAATTCCACTCCTTGCCAGCATTCACCGGGCGAGACGCCCGGTGGCCCCACAGGCAAAGTGCCTGTGCTACGACTCAGGATGGCGTGCCGCCATGAAGGATCGGTTCGGTCGCGATCTCATCTGCTGTGGGCTGCTGGGTTTGGAGGTAAGTGCGTCCCTTGTAGAAGCAGGCGACGACGACGAAAACCGCGGCGGCAGCAAACATCAAAATCGTGAAGAAGACGAAGTATTGATAGTCGGTCAGCTTTCGCGTTCCGTCCGGATTCAAGACCCAGCGATTAAATAAGCCGACGAAGAGTTCACCGCTTGCGACCGTGAAGAGCCACAAAGCCATGACCGAGCTCTTCATGGAGTTTGGCGACTGGGTGTAGGAAAACTCAAGGCCGGTGATAGAGACCATCGCTTCTCCCAAGGTCAGGATCGCGTAGGCCAGCAGTTGCCAGTTAATGCTCGGCTTCAATCCGGTGTCGATCTGTCCCTGAATCCAGACGATGACGACAAAGGAGAAACCAGTCAGGAAAAGGCCGATCCCGATTTTGCGCAGCGGGGTGAGAGGGAAAAATTTGTCGATTGCGGGATAGAGGAGGTAATTCACGAGGGGGATAAAAAGCAAAATCATGATCGGGTTGGCCGTCTGCACCTGAGCGGCGATCAGGTTCATGCCCATCCAATGCAGGTTCATCTTCTCGGCTTGCAGTGTCCATTCGACGCCGTTGCTCATTCCCCAAAGGCCCCAGAAGACGAGGATAAAGACATAAACCATGGCGATACGCGCGAGCGTGATCAGACCGTCTCGGCTGAAGGTTTCCTTCAGATAACCGAGCCCACGGGGCGGCACGTGAACCATCTTGTGGCGACCGCCCCAGAAGAACAAAGTTGCGATCACCATCGCGATGCCCGGGATTCCAAATGCCCAGCCCGGTCCATATTTCGGGTTTGCGAGAAGCCATGGACAGAGAATTGAGGAAATGAAAGAGCCGGCATTAATCGAAAAATAAAACCAGCCAAACATCTTTGAGAGAAGGTGCTGGTTCGATTCACCGAACTGGTCGCCGACGTTCGCCGAGACGCACGGCTTGATGCCGCCGGCGCCAAGACAGATGAGCAGCAACCCAATTGCGAGCATGGTGCGTTGCCCGATGGCGATTCCCCACGAAGTCGCCATGCACGCGAGCGTGAGATTGCCGAGGGAGTAAACGATGGAAAGCGAGAGAATGGTCCAATATTTCCCGACCCAGCCGTCGGCCAGGATCGCTCCAAGGATGGGAAGAAAGTACACGCCGAAAACGAAGTAGTGCGTGTACATGTAGGCTTCGTTCTCCTGCATCGGGGCGAGCACGCCCGACTGATTGAGGATGTAATGCGCCATGAAGACCGTCAGGACGGACTTCATCCCGTAGTAGGAGAAACGCTCGGCCGCTTCGTTGCCGATGATGTAGGGCACCCCCGGCGGCATGGTCGAAAGGTTGGGCGGCGAAGTAAGATGTTTGCGTCTGGCCATGGCGCTCCTTCTCGTTAGGCTCTATCGACTCGTTAGGGCTGCTGTTTTGGAAAAAAATTCGCCGGGGTCGGCGAAGCGGTCGTGGGCGGGGTCGGCAAGGCGCGCAACGATTCACCGGCCGGATCTTGAATTGGATGGAAGTGTTCCCTTTGCAGTTCGGGTAATTCGCCGACGTGATGTCGTTCGCAGGAGCTGAAAACGAGAACCAAACCGGCCAGGGCCGCGAGCGGACAGAACCGAAATCGAAACATGCGAGGGCAAGAGTAACGGGCGACGCGCGCGAGGCGCAACTAAAACATTGCTGCGCCGGGATTGCGCCGGCTTAGGTCGATGCCAGCTTAGGCGCATGCCGAATCGAATCCTTTGCACGCTGCTCGGCGCGATTTTTTGCCTAACGAGTCTGCCGCTCCGGCTCGCCGCCGCGCCGGCCAAACGCAACATCACGGAAAAAGACCTTTTCGATTTTGTCTGGCTCGGTGATCCGCAGGTCTCGCCCGACGGCATGCAGGTCGCCTACGTGCGGGTGACCGTGAACGAAAAAAAGAACGGCTACGACACCGCGATCTGGCTCGTGCCAACGGGCGCTCAGGATACACCGCGCCAACTGAGCAATGGCCCGCACGACAGCGCGCCGCGCTGGTCGCCCGATGGGAAGTGGATTGTCTTCACCCGCGCGATCGAAAAAGAGGGAAAGAAACAGCCGCCGCAATTATGCCTGCTGCCGATGACTGGCGGCGACGCATTCGTGTTCACCGATCTCCCCAAAGGGGCAAGTGATCCGAAGTGGTCGCCGGACGGCAAATCGATCCTGTTCACGAGCACATCGAATCCGGAAGACCTCGCAAAACAGACGCGGAAGAAAAAGAAGGAGCCGGAAAAGGAAGAACACGAAAGCGACATCCACGTCATCACCCACGCGGTTTATCGCAACAACGAAGAGGGTTACCTCGATCCAACGCGTCCTTCGCACCTCTGGGTGATCGCGGCGCCGCGCAGCGCCGACGAAAAGCTCGAGCCGCGCCAGCTAACCCACGGCCGTTTCGATGAAGGCAACGGTGCCTGGTCGAAAGACGGCGCAGAGGTCTATTTTACTTCGTGGCATGTCGATGAGCCGTACTACGAGCTGCCAAAAACCGAGCTTTATGTGATCCCGGCGAAGGCCGGCGAAGCGAAGCTCCTCACCACCGTCCCGATGGGTCTGCGCAATCTCGCGCTCAGCCCTGATGGTAAACGGGCCGCCTTTATCGCCTCCACCGACGAGCCAGTAAACTCTTACACCCAGCCTGATCTCTGGACGATCGATCTCACCGCGGACGCCAAACCGACCAACCTAACGAGTAGTTTCGACTTCGATGCGGGCGACAGCGTTTTCGGTGATAACGCCGCTCCGCGCGGCCTTGGCGGCAACGAGCCGATCTGGAGCGCCGATGGCAAAAGCATCCTCGAGCTTTACAACAAGGAAGGCCGGACGCAGCTCGCCGCTTTCGACGCGCAGAACGGGGCCGTGACCGATCTCACCCACGGCAATGAGGCCGTGATGCGCTTTGCCGCCTCGGCCGACGCGAGCAAGATGGTCGTTCTTGTTTCCACTCCGACACGGATCAACGATCTCTTTTTTCTCGACGAGCCCGGGGCGCAGCCGCGCCGACTCACGCACGCAAACGACAAACTTTTCACGCAGCTGAACCTGACTGAGCCGGAGGAGATCTGGTATGAGAGCTTCGACGGGAAACGGATCCAGACCTGGGTGCAGCGTCCGCCCGACTTTAATCCGGCGAAAAAATATCCGCTCATTCTGGACATTCACGGCGGGCCGCACGCCGCCTACGGCTACATCTTTGAGCACGAGTTCCAGTGGATGGCAGCCAAAGGCTACGTCGTACTTTATCCCAATCCGCGCGGGAGCACCGGCTACGGCCAGAGCTTCGGCAACATTATTCAATACCGATACCCGGGTGACGATTACAAAGACCTGATGGCGGCGGTCGATGAGGTCGTTAGGCGAGGTGGGATCGATGAGAAGAAAATGGGCGTGACCGGGGGGAGTGGCGGCGGACTGCTGACCAACTGGGTGGTCGGCCACACCGATCGCTTCGCCGCCGCGGTCGCGCAGCGTGATATCGCCGATTGGGCCAACTGGTGGTATACGGCCGATTTCACGCTCTTTCAGCCGAACTGGTTCCGAACGCCGCCGTTCAAAGATGAGGAGGGCAATTACAAAGAGCGCTCGCCCATTACCTACATCAACAACGTCAAGACACCGCTCATGCTCGTGCTCGGCGAAGACGACACGCGCACACCGCCGGGGGCAGGCGGGGAGCAGATGTTTCGTGCGCTCAAGTTTCGCAAAATTCCGACGGTGATGGTGAAGTTTCCGCGCGAGACCCATGAGCTGTCGCGCTCGGGCGAGCCCTGGCACAGGGTCGAGCGCTTGCAGCACATCGTCGGGTGGTTCGATCACTGGCTGCTCGGGGTTGCGAAACCGGAATACGAAGTCGCGCCGACAGAGGAGGTATCGCCAAAACCAGACCGCGGCAGAACTGAGGTCGATCGGCTTCCCTCAGAGAGAGCTGCCCAAAGACGACCGTAGTTCCGAACGATCCTTCCGGTTGAACCTGCCATCGGGGCGGAAATCCGCGCGGAAATTTGAACCATCGACCGGATGTCCGTAGGCGGCTTGGAGAGCTGCTATGTCGTCCTTATCCACCGTTCGACTCGAATCCGCGTCGCCGATGAGGAACCCAAAAGAGACAACTCGCTGTGGCTGGCTATTGGCGTTGATGTTCTGCACTCGCAGAGTGACAACCTGCGCGTTCGCTACCCCGCTCAGCGGAACCGTCATCTCATTGCCATTAAAGGTTGGAGTCCCTGCAGTCGCGACACCGCTCACGACGGAGACATCCCCAGAGTTGACGGGCGCATCGAAGGTGAACACAGCCTCGTAGGTATCCGAATCACGACATTCTACTCCGGAGAGACCTGTGAGCGGCATGTCGATGTCGAACGTGCCGGCCAGGCTATGAGTCAGGCGCGAAGCAGCGCTCACCAGGTTAGCGCCGCCGCCACCGCCACTTTGAAATAGTTCCGCACTCGCGAGAACGTCGTCGGTACCATCGCCGCCTGCGACGAGCACCGCGCCGTCAGCCAGTAACGTTGCCGTGTGCCTGTCGCGCGCATTGTTGAGACTGCCGGTAGGAGTCCAGCTTTCGCTAGCCGGATCGTACAGTTCTGCCTTGCTGGAAGAGTTGAAAGAGTCATCAAATCCCCCGGCGACAAGCACGGTGCCGTCAGGCAGCAAGGTTGCCGTGTGAAAATAGCGTCCGTTGGTGAGACTGCTGGTGACAGTCCAGCTTCCACTCGCCGGGTCGTAGAGTTCCGCGCTCTTGCTCGGATTGAAATCGATGTCGAATCCCCCGGCGACAAGCACCCTCCCATCAGGCAGCAACGTTGCCGTATGATTCCGCCGCGCGGTGTTGAGGTTGCCGGTGACAGCCCAGGTCCCGCTCGCCGGGTCGTATATTTCCGCGCCGGTGGAAATGTTAAAATCGCCATCAAGTCCCGCTGCGACGAGCACCATGCCATTGGGCAGCAATGTCGCCGTGTGATTGTCGCGACCGGTATTGAGATTGCCGGTGGCGGTCCAGGTCCCGCTGGCCGGGTCATACAGTTCCGCGCTCGCGGAAAGGTTAAAATCATTACCGATTCCGCCGGCCACAAGCACCATGCCGTTAGGCAGCAACGTCGCCGTATGAGCCGATCGTGCGACGTTGAGACTGCCGCTGGCAGTCCAGTGCCCGCTCGTTGGATCATACAGTTCCGCGCTCGCGGAATATCCGCTGCTATCAACTCCTCCGGCCACAAGCACCATGCCGTTAGGCAGCAACGTCGCGGTCTGATCGACGCGGGCGACGTTGAGATTGCCGGTGGCGGTCCAGCTCCCGCTCTCCGGATCGTACAGCTCCGCGCTCGCGAGAAGATTGCCCCTGCTATCAAGTCCCCCGGCGACAATTACCATGCCGTTAGGCAGCATCGTTGCCGTGTGCTCAAAACGTGCGGTGTGGAGACTGCCGGTGGCGGTCCAGCTCTCGTTCGCTTCCTCCGACTGAAATGACGCGGTGGAAGCGCCAAACGCCGCGAATGCCGTGAGCACTCCAGCCAGACAAAGAAAGCGACCGGTTAAGGCGCGTAGATTAAAGAAGGCGGATCGAGCAGTGGATTTCAATTTCATAACTACAATTTCGGATGGGCTGCGATAGCTGTGAGTGAGGCTTTGGATGTCGTCGGATTGAGAGTTCCCCTTATGCAATGCGTGATATTTCGCGATTCGTGACTGGAAAAATGCAGAAATCTTTTGCAAAAATCCGGCTTCGCAGAGGGGCGCGGGCGGCCGCGGGTTATCCTTTCGGCGCGAGGGAGGCAACGATTTTTTCAAAGCGCGGGTCGCCGCGCAGTGGATCCCAAAACGGCAGCAGTCTCAGATGCCCGTAGCTGAGGAAGTTTGGGTAACCGATGGCGCGAGCCAGCTCTTCGCAGGCGAGGTCTTTCTCGCCAACCCAGGCCGCGATCATCGCGAAATAGACGACCATGATAGGCCCATT
>JAICXG010000243.1 GCA_025980625.1 Chthoniobacterales bacterium | reverse complement strand
TTGGCGATGACGTGATCGCACATATGTGAGGTGTATCATGCCTGAGGGATGCATTGGAGGACGTGCGCTGTTCCGTCCCCGCTGCTCCAGAATCAAGGACGACACGGCGGTCATCCCTCCGCTTGCTCCGCCAAGATCGCGTGGTTAAGTCTTCGCTCATGGGCCGATTCCGTTTCTTTGCCGTCGCGCTTTGCCTAACGAGTCTGCCGGGGTCGCCCGCCCTCGGCGCTTCGCCTTCGCCGGCACCCGCAGCGAGCACGAGCGCAGAATACGCCTCGCCGCAGGAGCGGGCCGATCGCTTTCTCGCACTCGTGAACTCGGCCTATCAGGCGCTCTACAAAGTCAATAACGAGGCGCAATGGAACGCGATGACCGATGTCACACCGGAACACGACGCAGCGGTTGAAACCGCGGGAAAGGCTTACGCCGCCTTTAATGGGAATGTGGCCGTCATTCGCGAAACACGGGAGTTACTTGGCTACAGCGACGCGCTCGATGAGCTGACCGTCCGCCAACTCAAGCAAGTGCTGCTCAATGCCGCCGAAGGCCCGATGACCAATCCCCTCATCGTCAGCCGCCGGATCGCAGCGGAAACGAAACAGGCCTCCCTGCTCAACAGCTTTCAATTTAAGCTTCACGGAAAGCCGATCACGGCAAACGAGATCGATGATCTGCTCGCCAAGAGCAACGATCTCGCCGAGCGCCAAGCGGTCTGGGAAGCTTCGAAGGAAATCGGCCCGACCTTAAGCACGAATCTCATGATCTTGCGCCACCTGCGCAACGGCGTCGCGGGCGAACTCAACTACCCCGATTACTTCGCGCTCCAAGTCGCCTCCTATGGAATGACTGCCGACGAGATGTTGAGGATGAACGACGACTTTCTCGATGCGCTCCGGCCGCTTTACCTGCAATTGCATACGTGGGTGAAATACAAGTTGGCGGAAAAATTTCATCAGCCGGTGCCCGACAAGATCCCGGCGCATTGGCTGAATAATCGCTGGGCGCAGAATTGGACCGGCCTGGTCGAGTCAGCCAACCTCGATCCCTATTTCAAAGGTAAGACGGCGGAATGGATTGCCAGGACGGCGGAAGATTTTTATCTCGGCCTTGGATTCAAACCGCTGCCCGGCAGCTTTTGGACGAAGTCCGATCTCTACCCAGTGCCGAAGGGGAGCAAACGGAAGAAGAACACCCACGCCTGGTGCTTCCACATCGACCTCGAGTATGACATCCGCTCTCTCCAGAACATCGAGCCGAACGCGGAATGGTTCTTCACCGCCCATCACGAGCTGGGGCACGGGCATTACTTTGAGTCCTATGTCCGGCCGGAGGTGCCGCCGGTTCTTCGGCTCGGCGCCGCGCCAGGTTTCCATGAAGGGATGGGCGAACTGGCTGCACTCGCCTCCAGCCAGGTGCCGTATCTGAAAGCGAAAGGAATTTTGCCAGCCGATTTCAAGGAGGACAAGATCGCTTTCCTGCTCGATGACGCGCTTGCCCGCTCGATTCCGTTCATGTTTTTCGCCAGCGGCACGATGACTCACTGGGAATACGACATTTATCATCAAAGGCTCGAAGAGGACGACTGGAATGACCGCTGGTGGCATTACGTGAGCCAATACCAGGGGGTCGAGCCGCCGGAGAAGCGGGGCGAAGAATGGGCAGATTACGCGACCAAGACGCACATCAACGACGCCCCCGCCTACTACTACAACTACGCGGTCGCCACCGTGTTGAAGTTTCAGCTGAACGATTACATCGCGCACCACATCCTGCATCAGCCGCCGCAGTCATGTAACTATGCCGGTAACAAGGAGGTCGGCACCTTCCTTTACAACATCATGAAGAAGGGCGGGACGGAAGATTGGCGCAAGGTATTGAAGGACGCGACCGGCGAAGAACTCTCAACCCGCGCGATGGTCGATTACTTCAAGCCGCTCATGGCCTGGCTCGAGGAACAGAACAAAGGTCGCAAAATCGGCTGGAGCGAGGACAAGGAAAGCGAGCAGGAAGAGAAAGAACGCGAACGCGATCGCCACGACGGCTAGTCCCGACTGCCGCGCCTGGATCCGGGATTGACCCAGCGCGGCGATCGCGATTGCGGCTTTTCGATCTATGTCAGCGGGATGCCTTCTCGGCGATGTGCGCAGAGATACTGCATCCAGAGTTACAGCTAACATCTAGTAGCATTCTACAAGCCATCTAGCCATCTCATGAATCCAAAAAAGCCTGTCATCCCGAGCGCAGTCGAGGGATCCCGGTGCGCCAGCTTGAAGGTGACTTCCACGGGATCCCTCGACTCCGCTGCGCTCCGCTCGGGATGACGCGCTATTTATGAGATGGCTTGTACTGCCGGATAATGCCGAATTCCGCGCTTGTGAGTACCCCTGTTAAATTAGCGCCGCCCGCAATCAGCAGCTCGCGATTGCGTAACAAGGTGCGGTGTGACCGGCGCGTGGGTTGTTGAGCCTGCCGGCGACCAGCACCCTGCCATGCGCCAGCAAGGTTGCCGTGATAGCGTCCTAATTATCGGACACGAAGGCCGAGTTATGTGCTTCCGGCGTCCTCATCGGCGGTCAAGCCGGCGACTATCAGCACCCTGCCCTTGCGCAGCAAGATGGAGGAGTGACCACGGCGGCCAACGTTGAGGCTGCCGGTAAAACTCCAGGTTCCGCTTCTTGGATCGTAGACTTCGAGCGCGTGCTAAAGAGATCGTCGGTCGTACCACCCGTGACTAGGACTGCGCCATTCGACAATAAAGTGGCCGCATGGAGGTAAACTGCATCCTGAAGCGCGCCGGTGGGCGACCAAGTCCCGCTTGCCGGATCATAGAGTTCCGCGCTCGCGACATTGCCGGCATTTCCGGTCCCCCCTGCGACCAAGACCCGGCCGTTTTGCAAGAGCGTTGCGGTATGAGCACCGCGGTCGTCGGCGAGACGGCCGGTGGCCGACCAAGTCCCGCTCGCTGGGTCGTAGATTTCCGCGGCCTGAATGCCACCGCTGCCGTTGTCAAGTCCGCCTGCCACGAGCACCCTGCCATTGGGCAACAAGGTCGCGGTATGGTAGGCACGGGCGACGCCTAACTGGGCGGTTGGCGTCCAGATCCCCGTCGCCGGATCATAGAGTTCTGCGTCGCGAGTGTTGCCGGAGTCGCCAAGTCCGCCTGCGACAAGCACTCTGCCATCGGCCAGAAGCGTCGAAGTGTGAGCGATCCGCGCCTTGGCCAGGCTGCCGGTGAGGGACCAGGTTCCGGTTGTGGGATCATAGAGTTCTGCCGTTGCGAGTTCAGCTCCACTCGTGCCAAAACCGCCTGTGACGAGCACTGTTCCGTTAGCAAGCAAGCTAGCTTTGTGAAGGAAGCGTGCCTCATTGAGGCTGCCCGTGGCCGACCAGGTGCCGCTGACAGCATCATAAAGCTCCGCGTCCGCAATAGGTCCTTGTCCGCCCGCGATGAGGACCTGGCCATTGGTCAATAACGTCGCCGGTGCGTCGAAGTGCGCCGCGGCGAGGCTGCCGGTCTCCTGAATTGAAAAGAAAGCCCGGCGCAGGGCTGCACGAACGCCAGCGCCACACCAACTGTGAGTGATGGAACCGCAATTCGGTTCACTATGTTTGATAGCGTGTTCATTGGTCGGACTTGTAATGAGATAGAGTGTTCCTTCCGAACCGAGTCTGATCGGCCGCAAGACCAGGAGTCAAGCCAAATGCTTCGAGGCTTAGGCGCATGCGGAATCGAACTCTTCGGGCGATTCTGTTTTGCAGATGGCCTGCCCTCCTTTGTCCAGACTGAATCTCTTCGGGGGACTTAGTCGTTTTTCGTTCTTCTTCCTTGAGCCTTTGCGCGTTGGCCACCGCGCGATGTAATCTGATGGCATGGCCACGCAATCTCTCTGGCAACGGTTCCAGCAATATTATCTGCGTTACGACGATCTCGGATTCTCGATCGACATCAGCCGGATGCGTTTTCCCGAAGGCTTCTTCGAAAAGATGCGGCCGAAGGTGGAAAAGGCTTTCGCCGCCATGCGCGAACTCGAAGGCGGCGCGATCGCCAACCCGGACGAGAATCGCATGGTCGGCCATTACTGGCTACGCAACCCGGCGCTCGCGCCTAACGATGAGGTTCGCGCCGAGATCGTCACGACTAAGGAACGCATTCTTAGGTTTGCCTCCGATATTCACGTCGGGCGCATCTCCGCCCCGAGCGGGCGGCCTTTTGAACACCTCCTCCTCATCGGGATCGGCGGCTCCGCGCTCGGCCCGCAATTCATCGCCAGCGCGCTCGGATCGAAGAACGATCCGATGGACATCTTCTTCTTCGACAACACGGACCCGGA
>JAICXG010000249.1 GCA_025980625.1 Chthoniobacterales bacterium | reverse complement strand
CAACACCCTCGATCTGAATGCCGTCCCGATCCTGAAAGCGAAGACCCGTTTGCCCGTCGTCGTCGATCCAACGCACGGCATCGGCTTGCGCGAATTCATCCCGCAGATGGCGCTCGCCGCCGTCGCCGCGGGCGCCGATGCGGTTATGGTCGAAGTGCACGACGAGCCGGAGGAAGCGCGGAGTGATGGCGAACAGGCTCTGCGTCCGGAGGTTTTCCGCGACCTGGTCAGGCGCCTTCGCGCAGTCGCCGAAGCGGTCGGCCGCGAGCTCTAGCCGGATTGAACTTTCGCCGCCTTTCGGCGAAAGCATGACGTGAAACAACCAACCGGCGCCGAGCTTTTATCCCTCGTCACGGCGAGCGATCCGATCGCAAATCGTTTGCAGGCGCTGAAGCGCGGCGAGCGGCCGGTTGCGTTCTCGCACGTCATCGAATCGGCGCGCTCCTTTCTCGTTGCAGTGATCGCCCAGGCGTTGCCGCAAACCCTCTGGGTCATCTGTCCAAGCGTGCGCGCACAGGAGCTGTTGCACGAGAGCCTAACGAATTGGCTTCCGGATGCGCTCTTCCTCCCGGAGGCGGAATTTCTCGCGCTCGAAAACATTCTTCCCGACCAGGAGATTGCGGCGGAACGGCTCGCCCTGTTCAGCCAGGTCGAGCATGGCAAATCGCGCCAGGTGATTGTGGCAACACGGGCCAGCCTCGATCAACCGGCGCCAAAGAGAGGCGCGCTCAAAGCCGCAATGCTGCACCTGCGGCGGAAAACGAGCCAGCAACTTGAGCAGGTCATCGACTCGTTAGGCAAAGCTGGCTACGAGCGCGTGACGCAGGTCACGACCCGCGGGCAGTTCGCGGTCCGCGGTGGAATTCTCGACGTTTTCTCCGCGCAGGCGCCGCTGCCGGTGCGGGTGGAATTTTTCGGGGACGAGATCGACTCGTTGCGGGAATTCGACCTCGACACTCAGATCTCGCAGCGCAACCTGAACGAGGTCGAGCTCTTGTTAGGCGCGGCCGAGGATCAGGCCGGCAAGGTGCGCGACTACATTGCGCCCGACCATCTCCGCATCGCGATCGAGCCGGCGAAAGATGAGGACGCCGAGATTCTCATCAGCGAGAGCTGGATGGAGGCCGGTGCGGAGGATTTCAGCGGCGCCTTTGTTGATTGTGAGATCGGCGAGTTTGATACCGGCGAGTTCGTCATCGCGGAAGCGAAGCGCCGGCAGTTTTTCGCCCGCCTGACGAATTGGCAGGAAGCGGGCGCGCGGATCGCGATCTATTTCCAAACCGAAGGTGAGATCGAGCGCTTCCGCGAGATTATGTCGGACGGCGGGGTGTCGTTAGGCGCGATCAAGCTGCTCGAAGGCACACTCAGCCGCGGCTTTTGTTTTCCCGCCGCCAATCTCGTCGTGCTCGCCGCGGCCGAGTTGTTCGGCCGGCCGCCGACGCACGGCCGTCGCCGTTTACAGCGGGGCGCGAAGTTTGGGATCCAGCGTGCGCAAATCGATTTCAGCGATCTGCGCGACGGCGAACTGGTTGTCCACCTCGAGCACGGGATCGGGAGATTTCTTGGTCTGCAAAAGGTCGGTGGGCCGGATACGAGCGAGGTTCTCGCGATCGAGTTTGCGGACGCGGCAAAACTCTATGTCCCGCTTGAGCAGGCGTACCTGGTGTCGCGCTACATTGGCGTTGGGAAAAAATCGCCGCCGCTCAGTTCGTTAGCCGATGCTCGCTGGGCGCGCGCGAAGAAAACCGCCGCCGCCTCGATCTTCGATTACGCCGGCAAAATGCTCGCCCTTCAGGCCGAGCGCGAAACTCAGCCGGGCCATGCGTTTGGTTCCGATACGAAATGGCAGCTCGAGTTTGAGCATTCGTTTCCATTTCGAGAAACGCCCGATCAATTCAAAGCGATCGCCGAAACCAAGCACGATATGGAGCAGCCGCGCTCGATGGATCGTCTCATCTGCGGCGACGTCGGTTTCGGCAAGACCGAAGTCGCAATTCGCGCCGCCTTCAAAGCCGTGATGGAAGGCAAGCAGGTCGCGCTCCTCGCGCCCACGACTGTGCTCGCGCAACAACACTTCGAGACCTTCCGCCAGCGCATGCTCGATTATCCGGTGCGGATCGAAATGCTCAGCCGCTTCCGTTCACAGCGCGAGCAGCGCAAGGTGCTAAAGGAATTGCGCGAAGGCGGAGTCGACATCGTCGTCGGCACGCACCGGCTCATCTCGGGCGACGTCGTTTTCAAGAATCTCGGGCTGGTCGTGATCGACGAGGAGCAACGCTTTGGCGTTCTGCACAAGGAGAAATTCAAGGAGCTGTTCAAACTCGTCGATGTCCTCACTCTCTCGGCGACACCGATTCCGCGGACGCTTTACCTCTCGTTGGTCGGCGTCAAGGATATGTCGACCATCGAGACGCCGCCGCTTAATCGCCTCCCGGTCGAGACGGTAATTTGCGGTTACGACGAACGCATTATCCGCGACGCGATCAACCGCGAGCTCGAGCGCCAGGGACAGGTTTTTTTCCTCCACAACCGCGTCCAATCGATCCAGAGAACGCGTGATCGCGTCGCGGAGCTTTGCCCGGAAGCGCGGGTCGAGTTCGCGCACGGACAGATGGATTCGGATGAACTCGAAGCGGTCATGCATCGATTCGTGAGCGGCAAAATCGATGTCCTCGTTTGCACGACAATCATCGAGAGCGGGCTCGATATTCCGAACGCCAACACCATCATCATCGACCGCGCCGATCGCTTCGGGCTCGCCGATCTGTATCAACTGCGCGGCCGGGTCGGGCGCGCCGAGCACAAAGCCTACGCCTATCTTCTCCTCCCGCGCGAAATGATGACGGTGGGCGCGGCGCGGAAGCGGATCAACGCGATCCAGCAATACAGTTCGTTAGGCGCCGGTTTCCGCATCGCGATGCGCGATCTCGAGATTCGCGGCGCCGGGAGCATTCTCGGGACGGCACAGAGCGGGCACATCATGGCGGTCGGTTTCGATCTTTACTGCCAACTGCTGCGCCAGGCGGTCGCGCAGTTGAAAGGCGAGAAACTGCGGCCCCGGCTCGAAGTGGAAGTGCGGCTCGATTTTGTCGCGACGAACGAAGGCGAATATCTCACCGGCGGCCCGGAAAAGCTCCTGCCTGCGTTCATCCCGGCTTCCTACATCAGCGATTCCGCGCTCCGCATTCAGGCGTATCGCAACCTCGCCGAGATCACCTCAAACGAACAGCTCCAGCGTCTCCGCGGCGAATGGCGCGATCGTTTTGGCAAATGGCCGGCTGCGGTTGACAATTTGCTGCTCCTAAACGAAATCAAGCTCTCCGCCGCCCGGGCCCGCGTCAGTCGAGTCGAGGTGCGCGAGAGCAAATTGATGCTGACCCGTCGGGGCGACTTTATCCTTGTGGGTGGAAAATTTCCTCGTTTAACTTCTGACAGAATTGATCTCAATCTCCCTGAGGTATTGCAATGGCTAAGGCAATTATGAATTTCACCTGGTGTTGTCACATGGCGGGCCTGCTCGCCTCCCTCGCGCTCGCGGTCGCGGCGATCGCTGCGCCCACCCGCGGCGCGGAAACAGTCAACGGCATCGCCGCGATCGTGAACGACAAAGTCATCACCTACTCGGAAGTCCGTGGCGTGGTTGAGCCGCGCGAACGTTTGCTCCGCGCGCAATATTCCGGCCAGGAATTGGTAAAAAAAATCACCGAGCTACGCAAAGCGGCGCTCCAGGATTTGATTGATCGCGAGCTCATCATCCAGGCATTCCAGAAGGAAAGCCTCGTCATCCCACCACACTTCGTGGACGAGCGGGTCGACCAGGTGATCAAGGAAAGCTTCGGTGGCGATCGCACCGCCTTTATCAAAACCATGGAGGCGCAGAAATTCACGATGTCGAAATTCCGCGAGCTCGAGCGCGACAAGATCATCGTCTCGGCCATGCGGGCGAAGAACGTGAAGTCGAACCTCATCATTCCACCGTCCCAGGTGGAAGAATATTACCACAAACACCGGGAGGAATTCGCAAGCAAGGCGCAGGTGAAGCTGCGCATGATCATGATCCCGGGGCGACCCGACTCGAGCGCCGCGGCGGCCCAACAAACGATGGCCGAAGAGATTCGAGCCAAGCTCATTACCGGCGCCGATTTCGATAAGATGGCGCAGATGTATTCCGAAGACAGCACGCGCGATCTGGGTGGCGATTGGGGTTGGATCGACGACAAGACGCTCTCGAAACCGCTCTCCGATGTCGCCTTCAGTCTT
>JAICXG010000266.1 GCA_025980625.1 Chthoniobacterales bacterium | reverse complement strand
GCAACGAACTGTCTCTTGTTACTCCGCAAAAGAGCGACGACGACGCAGGTCAACAGAACCGCAAAACCAACAAAGGAGATACCTGCTACTGTCAGCAGAGGGAGCGACCGGAATTCCATCTCAGTGACGGTGAGCCTTAATCCGGTCGCTATCACCGCATCGCCCCTCGTTTCTGCAAAAACCACCCCGAGCGTCGCCTGACATGACTGCATCAGGAAGCCTCTGAAAATGGGTCACTATTGACCCACTTACGGGAAGAGACCGCGGGTATGCTTGGCCTGGATGACTCGCTCGACCCCGATCGCCATGGCCGCGGTGCGGTGCGGGATATTGTCCCGTTTCGCCCGGCGAATGACCTGGATGAATGAGTGCTCGAGGATGCGGAACAGTTTGTCGGTCACTTCCGTCTCGCTCCACATGAAGGCCTGTAAGCCTTGCACCCATTCGAAGTAGGAAACAATCACACCACCGGCATTGCAGAGGATGTCGGGAATGACAAAGACTTCTTCGCCGCGCTTCTCGAGAATCTTATCGGCTTCCGGCGAGGTCGGGCCGTTCGCCCCTTCCGCGAGGATGCGACACTTGATCTTGCCTGCGTTACTCTCGTTGATCACGCGGTCGATCGCGCAGGGAGCAAGGATATCGCAGGGCAACTCGAGAAACTCTTTCGCACCTATCCGGTCGCCTTCGTCAAAGGCGCGCAAGTTACCTTTCTTGCGGACGTGTTGTTCGGCCGCCTTGACATCGATCCCGTTTGGATTGTAGAGCGCCGCGGTGTGATCGCTGATGCCGACCACCTTCACTCCACTCTTTAGCCCTAACGATAAGGCCGCAACCGAGCCGACATTGCCGAAGCCCTGGACAATCGCAGTCGATTTCTCCGGGTTCATCTTCAACATATCCATGGCGCGCTCGATGAGATAGACGACGCCGCGCCCGGTGGCTTCGCGCCGGCCTTCCGTGCCCCCGACCGAGACCGGCTTGCCCGTGACAATCTCATTCACCGCATAACCTTGGTGCATCGAGTAAGTATCCATGAACCAGGCCATCACCTGCTCGTTCGTGCCCATGTCGGGACCCATGATGTCGGTCTTGGGCCCGACAAACGGAATCATCTCCTGCATGTAGCGGCGCGACACTCGCTCCAGTTCGCGCGTCGAAAGTTTCGTCACGTCGCAAGCCACGCCGCCCTTGGCCCCGCCGTAGGGGAGATGATTGAGGGCGCATTTCCAGCTCATCCACATCGCGAGCGCGGCGGTTTCGCCCATTGAGAGATTGGGTGCGAAACGTGTTCCGCCCTTGGTCGGGCCAAGGGTGAGATGATGCTGGACGCGGTAGCCTTGAAAAGTCTCAGTCGTGCCATCGTCCATATGCACCGGCAGAGTCACGGCCATGGCGCGTTTCGGGAACATCAGCCGGTCGCGATCGTTCTTGTCGATGTTCAGGTAATTGGCGATCACCCGGAACTGTTCACAGGCCATTCGGAAAACTTCGTCGTCGTAGATGTGCATAGAAACGCGCCGGGAATCTTAGAACGGGCCAGCGCTTGGTGCAGGTGGTTTTTCCGCTGGGAGGAGAGCGCAGTCAAATCCAAATCGCTTCTCGCCTCAGGCTTCTTGCCCTGAAGATCGAGGCGGCTGGAGCGCCTTGTGTCATCGATTAGGAACTAACGATGAGCGCGACAGTTCCGCCAAGACGGCAATCCATCCCGGGCGCGAGCGACGCGCCTGGCAGCGGCTTTGACTCTGCTCTACTCTCCGCCAAATCAATGGCCCACTCCGAGCAATCCAACTGGCGCCTCGAGACTCTCGCGGTCCATGCCGGGCGCGCGATCGACGGCGCGACCGGCGCGGTTGCCGAGCCGATCCACCTCTCGACCACCTTCGAACGCGCGACCGATGGGACCTTCCCGAGCGGCTTCGATTATACGCGCGGAAATAACCCGAATCGCGCCGCGCTCGAGAAAGCGCTCGCTCTGCTTGAGGGCGGCACGGTGGCGGCTGCGTTTGCCTCCGGTTCGGCGGCGGTGAGCGCGACCTTCCAGGCACTCTCGCCTAACGATCACGTGATCGTACCGGTAGAGGCTTATCACGGCATTCTGCGACTCCTCCGCAACATTTTCGCGCGCTGGGAACTGTCGATTGATTTCATCGATATGACGAATCTTGACGCGTTGCGCGAAAGTTTACGTCCCGCGACGAGGCTCGTTTGGAGTGAGTCGCCGTCGAATCCGACGATGAAGCTGACCGACCTCGCCGCGTTGGTCGAGATTGCACACGCCGGCGGGGCTCTGCTCGCTTGCGACAACACCTGGGCGCCGCTCATCCAGCATCCCTTTGCACTCGGAGCGGACCTGGTCATGCATTCGACCACGAAATATTTCGGCGGCCACAGCGACGTCCTGAGCGGCGCCGTGATTGCACGCGAGGAGAGCGATTTTTTCCAGCGGATCCGGGAAGTGCAACGGCTGGCTGGCGGTGTGCCAGGGCCATTCGATTGCTGGCTGGTGCATCGCGGGATGGCGACGCTGCCGTGGCGGATGCGGGCCCATTGCGAGAACGCGATGCGGGTCGCGCAATTTCTCGAATCACATCCACGCATCAGCAAAGTGCATTATCCCGGTCTCCGCTCCCATCCCCAGCACGATCTGGCCTGTCGCCAGATGGAGCGCTTCGGCGGAATGATCTCCTTTGAGCTGAAGGAGAATGGCGCGACCGCGTTACAATTGCCTAACAAACTCAAGGTCTTCACCCGCGCGACCAGCCTGGGCGGGGTGGAGAGCCTGATCGAGCACCGGCAATCAATCGAAGGCCCGGAGTCGCTCACTCCGGCGTCGCTCATCCGGCTCTCGATCGGGCTCGAACATCCCGATGATCTGATCGCCGATCTCGCGCAAGCGCTCGCGCGATAGCGCGCTGTGTTGCGCCACAGCCTCGCGCGTTCTCGCCTAACGAGAAGAGGCAGATTGCAATCGTGTGGTGCTTCGCGCCTGCCGCGGCTCAGGATGACAAGCTCCTGCTGGTTACAGCTTCAGCCTGCGTCGCGCGATCGTCACCACATCCTGCACTTCCGCCACCCGCAGCGCATAGGCGACGGCAAAGAACGCCCCCGCCGCCATTCCAATCGTGACAAGCAGCTCCCCGATCAACCGCAACTCCCCTCCGCGTGTCGGCCGCGGGAAAAAGAAATGCTGCGCCGCCCAGCAGATCGCCGCCAGCACCGCTCCCGCGACGGCGAGTTTGCCTAACGTTGCCAGCATCGTGCCGGTCTCGAGCCGGCCGGTGTGCCGCCGCATCATCGCGTAAAGCAGGATGAAATTCGTTAGGGCGACAAAGCTGGTCGAGAGCGCAAGACCGCGATGGCCGAGCCCGAGGTGAAAAGTGAAGAGCCAGTTGAGCCCAAAATTCACTCCGATGGAAAGCAGACTAACGATCATGGGCAGATGCCGCTTATCGAGCGCGTAAAAGGCGGGCGCGAGCACCTTCACTCCGGCGTAACCAGCGAGGCCGATCGCGTAAAAGCGCAACGCCGCCGCCGTCTGGATGGTTGAGTTCACCGAAAAACGGCCGTGCTGATAAATCATCGCGATGATCGGCTCGGCCAAAATCATCAATCCGATCGCAGAAGGAATCGTGAGCAGCATCACGAGTCGCATCGAATGGGCGAGCGCGCCGCGAAACTCGCGGGTGTTCCCAAGCGCGGCGCTGCGCGAAACGAGCGGCAACGTGACGGTCGCGATCGCCACTCCGAAGACGCCGAGCGGCAATTGCATGAGGCGAAAGGCGATGTTGAGCCAGCTGATGGGCCCGTTGCCTAACGACGAAGCGAACCCGCTGTTCACGGCCACGTTCACCTGCACCGCGCTGGCCGCGATCGTCGCCGGCGCCATCAGCGCGAG
>JAICXG010000070.1 GCA_025980625.1 Chthoniobacterales bacterium | reverse complement strand
GTGATAAAGCGACGCGATCGCCGGCGGCCATTCGGCCTCGGGTTTGAAGCCGCTATAAATCAGGAATGCGTTTAGCGGCATCGTCACAAAAAGCACAAGGGCTGGAATCCAAACTGGCCAGCGCCAGCCGAGCGCTCTTGGTGTCGTTAGGCGGCGATCTCCCGGCCAGGCATGGTCGTCGATCAAGAGAACGCAGAGCGCGATCGTGAGAAGATTGAAAAAGGCGTAATTGCCGGTCAGGCCGATGGCGATTTGCATGGCAACGAAGAGCGCGCAGGCGAACAGCCGAAGCCGCCGCGGGGCCCAGATGAGAAACGGCACGATGATTTCGATCACGAGCGTGACTGCGACCGAGAAATGCTTGAGCCACTCGGGCGACTTATCGGCCCACCAGCCGAGCACCGTCGGCAAGGGTTGAGTCCAATAATGGTAGTCGAGCGCGGTCAGGTTCCACCACGACGCGTCACCGCTCGTCAGCTTCACCACGCCTGACATGAACATGAGTTTGAAAAGGAGAAACTGAAGGAGAAAGAGCGCGATCGGTGAGAGTGGCGCGGGTGGATCGCGGCGCGGCCACCATCGCCACGGCGCGAGAAAGATGGCGAGGAATCCGGTTTCGAGGAGAAGAATATCCCATTGGAAACTGAAGAAGGTTTGGCCTGCGATCGTTAGGGAAAGATAGAGCGCGAAGAGCAGCAGGAGGCAAAGAATTGGTGCGAGGCCGATCATTAAGAAAAGCGAGAGAATCGCGCCCGCCGCGCAGAGAACATGCAGAAAGGCGTTGCTCGGGTTGAGCCAGCAAAGCGTCGGCAAGACGTGCCACGCGCCGGAGCCCAATTGCGCGCGCGCAGCCTGGATGAACTGCGAGACCGGGAGAATGCCGCGCTCGCCGATGAGTCCATCCACCTGCACCCAAAAGGAGAGAAACGCGATCAGGTAAATCGCGCCGAGCGCGCGCAGGAACCCGCGGCGCGCGACAAAATAGGTCGGTCGTCGCACGTCTTTGCCCCAGAACAGTCGGGTGACGCGATGCGCCAGGTCGCGGTGTCCGGCAATCCGGCGATAGGCAAACTCCGAGGCTGCGGCAAAGCCGGGGACATGATTATAACTCCAGCGATTGAGCGGCCGCCCACCCTCGCCTAACGAGTAAAAGACTGCCGCCGCGCCGCTCCGGACGGTCCCGTCCAGCTCGATCAATTTTACCGCCCGTTCAAACTCTCCCTGTGGAACTTCGGGAAAGCGCGGCGCCGCCTGCTGCAACGGTTCGTACTCGACGGCATCGCCCGTTTCCTGCCGCCAGCGCGCGATCCAAAGTTTGCAGAAGACGCAGTCGCCGTCGTAGACCAACAACGGCTTCAGTGGAGGATTGGTCACATGCTCCATCGGCTTCGCCATGGCGTCGAATTTCCGCTCCGCGGACGGGAAGGTCGAGCCGGAAGTCAGGCATCTTGCCTGACTCGGCCGAAAGGCTTCCAGCCTGTCGGCTTAGCTAACTTCCCAATCGAGCGGGCAAGATGCCCGCCCGCCGAGTCAGGCTGGGAAGCTTAACTTCCGAACTCCGCCCAGACCGGTGCGTGGTCGGAAGGGTCTTTGCCTTTGCGCATCTCGCGTTCGACACCGGCGCCGGTGCACTGCGCCGCCAGCTCGCTGCCGGCGAGGATCGCATCGATCCGCAGCCCCCGGTTCTTCGGGAAAGCGAGCATCCGGTAATCCCACCAGCTAAAGATTCCAGCTTCGCGATGGTGCAGCCGCAGGGTGTCGGCCAAGCCTAACGCCTCGAGCGCACGAAAGGCCGCACGTTCGCCCTCCGAGCACATGATCGCCCCGCGCCAGAGGGCCGGGTCGTGCACATCAGCGTCGTTAGGCGCGACGTTGAAATCACCGCAGAGCAAGACCCGCTCGAGCGCGCTTTCCTTCCCCCGCAGGCAATTCGTTAGGCGGCGAAACCATTCCATCTTGTAACGATAAGCCTCCGATCCGACCGCCTGCCCATTTGGCGCGTAGAGGGAAAACACACGCACCTCGCCGATGGTCGCGGCAATGATCCGCGCCTGATCATCTGCGACCTCGTCGCATAAACCGAGACGCGCGTCGCGCGGCTCGTCCCTGGCGAGAATGGCGACGCCGTTATAAGACTTCTGTCCGTGGAAGACCGCGGCGTAACCGGCGTCGCGCAAGGTCGCCGCCGGGAACTGCTCATCGGTGCATTTGGTTTCCTGGAGACAAACGATGTCCGGGCTTGTCTCGCGCAGCCAGGCGAGCAGGCGCTCCTCGCGTTTGCGGAGCGAATTGATATTCCAGGATACTATTTTCACCGGATCTAACCGTAATCAGTGAAACGTTAGGCCGTGATCATCGAGGACAACTGATCACCGTTCACTGATAGGTGATCACAACTCCACTTCTACCCCCGGCCTCGGCACAATCACCTCGCTCTGCGGCAACGCCGCCGCCGCGGCCGCGCGCAGCCACTCGACTGCCGCGATATCACCGTGCACGAGCACGACCTTCTTCGGCGCGACTCTCCGGATGTAAGCCAGGATCGACTCGCGCGAGGCGTGGGCGCTGAATTGAAACTGCTCGATCTGGCAGCGCAACGGTTGCGCCGGCTCATCCGGATCGAGCGAAACCAGTTCGTTAGGCAAGGCCCGCCGCAGCACACCGGCGGGCGATTCCGGATCCGCATAACCGACAAAGAAGATCGAATGCTCCGGGTGGTCGATGATCCGGCGCGCGAAAATATTCGAAAGCGTTTTCGGCGTCATCATTCCGCTCGAGAGCGCGTAGATCCGACCCGGCCGGGCCGGCGCATCGGCGATGGTTTTGCCATTGAGAACGTAGGGGCGGACCTCCGGAAAAAGTTGCAACCTCGGCAACACCCGGGGGGACTGGTTGGCGCGCCGGTCGTAAATCTCGGTCATCTTCGAGCTGAGCCCGCCGATGTAAATCGGCACATCGCCGATCAGTCGGTTGCGCTTGAATGTATAAAACATGCTGAGGATTTCCTGCGTCTTGCCGAGAGCAAAAACCGGCACGAGCACACAGCCGCGCCGGGCAAAGGCGCGCCCGATCGCCTCCGCGAAACGCTCTTCCTCTGCCTCGCGCGAGAAGTTGTCCGGCAAGGGAGAATCACCGCGCGTCGATTCGATAATGAGCACATCGATCTCCGACTCGGGAAAGACGGCACCTTTGACCAGGGTTTGTTGATCGAAGTTGACGTCGCCGGTGTAAAAGAGCGTGCGCCCCTCTCCGCGCAGGAGAATGCCCGCCGCTCCGAGCACATGTCCGGCGTGACAGTACTCGAAGGTCAGTTCGTCGTTAGGCGAACCCGAACTGCGCTCGCCTCCGACTGTGAACGGCTGGCCAAAGGGACAATGTTGCCAGCGATCGATCGCGCGATCCGTTTCGCGATGAGTGAAGAGCGGATAAATAACGCCGACCTCCTCCCGTTCGCGAATCATCACATTTACCGAATTGTGCAGGAGCGCGTCGCCGATCGCGGCCGTCGCCTCGGTCATGAAAACCCGCGCCTGCGGTTGTTGTCGCATCAGCACCGGGAGCGAGCCGATGTGATCGAGATGCGCATGCGAAAGGAGCAGAGCATCGACGGGCCGGCCGACCAGTTGCCCGAGAAGCGGCAGCGCCATCTCGCCTTCTTCTTTCGGATGCATCCCGCAATCGAGCACGACTCCCTGCCCGCCCGATTCGAGGTAATAACAATTAGCGCCGATCTCCGTCCGGCGCGTCAGGTTGATGAACTTCAAAGCGCAGCAGCATCTTGCCAGTCCCGGACGGGCGAGCAACGGGCAAATTGTCAAAACTGCTGCGTCCCGGGTGGCTCACGGGCCGCGCTCTTGCAACTTAGGGCAGCAATGATCAGGTTCGAAACTCATGGCCGGTGGTAGGGAGAATCGGAAAAGGAATTGGCTGACGGTCGGATTCGGCCTGCTCCTCGCTGCTCTTGCCGCGGTCTTCATTTGGTACCGCGACGCGCGCGTCCTGCCGGAGCCGACTAACCGCCCGATCGTTGCGCAGCAACCTAACTACGTCACCTCCAATTCGTGCCGCGCTTGTCACCCTGGCAATTACGCGAGCTGGCACGCTTCCTTTCATCGCACCATGACGCAGGTAGCTACTCCCAGCACACTGATCCCCGACGCGCGGGAGGTCGAGCTAAGCCACGCCGGCCGCGACTATCGGCTCGAGCGGAAGGGCGACAAATTCTTCGTCTCCGAACGTGCGTCAGGCGAGACCGAGTATGGTTCACCCGCTCAGGTCGTGCTCCTCACCGGCTCACATACGCTCCAAATTTTGTGGACGGAAACCGGGCAGGGCAGAACCCTCACGCAATTCCCTTTCGCCTACATCATCCGGGAAAAAATCTGGGCGCCGGTGACGCAGACCTTTCTCATGCCACCGGAGACAAAGGAAGCCTACTCGATCGGGGCATGGAACGGCGCCTGTATGGATTGCCATGTCACTCAGGGCATCTCCCGCTTTGTCGAAGGTAATAGGTGGGACTCAAAGGTGGTGGAGTTTGGTATCGCCTGTGAAGCTTGTCATAGCGAAGGTCACGCTCATATCGCGGCGAATCGCAATCCACTCCGGCGCTGGAAACTTCACCTAACGAACAAAGCAGACGAGACGATCGCCAATGCCTCGCGCATGACCGGACCGGAAGCTGCCTTCACCTGCGGCCAATGCCATAGCGTCTGGGCTTTCAATGGGATGACAGAGAAACTCGATTGGAACCGAAACGGGCGCAGGTTTCGGCCCGGTGAGGACAGCCTGGTGCAGCGTTTTGTGGTCCAGCCTAACGAAAAAGACCACGCGCAGCAGAAGCAATTCATCGACCGGACTGAGCCCGGTTTCTTTCACAATCGCTTCTGGGGGGACGGCATGATTCGGGTAACCGGCCGCGAGATGAACGGCGTGCAGGAGTCACCTTGTTACAAAGGCGGCCATTTCTCCTGTATCTCCTGCCATGAAATGCATCCGGCAAAGACCAGCCAGGCTGTGCTCCATCAGTGGGCGCGGAATGATCAGCTCGCGCCCAGGATGGATTCCGACCAGGCCTGCCTGCAATGTCACAAGGACATGACCGCTCGCCTGACGCGTCACACTCATCACAGCGCCGAATCTTCCGGCAGCCGCTGCTATAACTGTCACATGCCGCACACCACCTATGGCCTGCTCCACGCGATGCCCAGCCATCAGATCTCTTCCCCGAATGTGGGCGAGAGCCTCGATTACGGCCGACCCAACGCTTGTAACCTTTGTCATCTCGATGAGACACTCAGCTGGACAGCGGAGAAATTGCACGATTGGTACCAGCAGCCTATCCCGCACTTATCCGATGATGACAAATCCATAGCCGCCGCGGTGCTTTGGCTGGTGAAAGGCGACGCCGGCCAGCGAGCCTTGCTCGCCTGGGGAATGGGCTGGGAACCGGCGCAGAAAGTCTCTGGCCAGGATTGGCTTTACCCTTATCTCGTCTTTGGCTTACTCGATCCCTATGCCGCCGTCCGCTACGATGCGTGGAAGTCTCTCCAGACCCTGCCAGGATTTTCCGATTTTAAGTTTACCTATACCGCCGAACCGGACGCTCTTGCCGAGGCGGCCAGCCGGGCCTACCAAAAGTGGTGGGACGAACTCCGACGCTCGGATGCGACATTCAACGAGAAAACAGCGCTCGATGCGAACGGACATTTCCAGCAGGACATCTTCAATCGGCTGCGGCGCGAACGCGACAACCGGCCCATCGTTTTGGCGGAATAACTTCAGGACCGGAGCGCCTACTTAGTGACACCGCGAGAATGACTCTGCCTTTGAAAATGGCGATTCCATGAAAGTTTTGAAGACAAAGACGGCGCGGTTCGCACTCGTGGTGGAGAAATGCGGCACGCCACAGACTTACACTATCTGGCAGGAGCCGAAGAAGGATCGCCATCTGCAATCGCAGATCGCTCGCGGCCATATCATGACAATTGGACGGACTGAGAGCGGCCGGGAGTTCGGCGTCGTCGGCTTCATGGAACGGCCAGGGGCGCTGTATCTCGAGTTCCCGAAATCCTTGAAGCGCTTCGCGGATCGGCGGATCGTAGGCATTAAATGGGAGTTGGTGAAAGGATAGGAGCGACTTTGCCTAACGACGAACCGGCGCTGAGCGCAGCCGAGCAACGGCGTTATTCGCGTCACATCATGCTCCCGGAGATCGGGCGTGCCGGCCAGGAACGGCTGAAAGCGGCGCGCGTGCTTTGTCTCGGCGCGGGCGGGCTCGGCTCGCCGGCCGCGCTTTATCTGGCGGCGGCAGGCGTTGGCAGAATCGGGATCGTCGATGACGATCAGGTTGCGCTTTCCAATCTCCATCGTCAGCTCCTCCACGGGACGAAGGACATCGGCCGGCCGAAAACGGACTCGGCCGGCGACCGGCTACGCGATCTGAATCCACATCTCGATGTGCAAATGCACGCCTGCCGATTCACAAGCGCGAACGCGGAGGAAATTCTGCGCGACTACGACCTGCTGGTGGATGGGACGGACAACTTCGCCACCCGTTATCTATCGAATGACGTCGCGGTCTTTGCGCGCAAGCCTAACGTTTACGGATCCATCTTTCGTTTCGATGGACAGACGACGGTGTTCGCGCCGCATCTCGGCGGCCCGTGTTATCGCTGTCTTTTTCCCGAACCACCACCGCCGGGCGCGGTGCCGAGTTGCGCGGAAGCGGGCGTGCTCGGGGTGTTGCCGGGAATTGTGGGGACAATGCAGGCAACCGAAGCGCTGAAGTTGATTCTCGGCATCGGCGAGCCGTTGATCGGCCGGATGGTTCATTTTGATGCGCTGAAGATGAAGTTCCGAGAATTTAATCTGCGGCGCGATCCAGAGTGCCCGGTCTGTGGCGATCACCCGACGATTACGGAGCCGATCGATTACGAAATGTTTTGCCACGGCGGTCCCGACCTGACGGCAACGGCCGAGCAGATCGATGTGCGCGAGCTTCAGGAACGGATGGAGTCCGGCCGGCCGTACATTCTGCTCGATGTGCGCGAACCATTTGAATGCGAGCTCGCGCGGATCGAGGGCGCGAACTTGATTCCGTTAGGCGAATTGCCCGCGCGGTGGGAGGAGCTGGACCGGGAGAAGGAGATCTTTGTGTTTTGTCACAGCGGGATGCGAAGCAGCCGGGCGGCAGAGCTTTTGCGCGCGGCCGGGTTTGCGAAAGTGGCAAACGTCGCCGGCGGAATCGACGCGTGGTCGCAGGAAATCGATCCGACGGTGCCGCGCTACTAGCCGATGCGCGGACTTTTCCTTTTTCCTGCTCCTGAAAGACTGACGGCGCGAACCAGAGCAAGGGCAAGAGCCGGAGAGGCGCTAAGTCTCAGCTTGCTTCTCCTTTTCTCGTTAGGCGCGCTTGCCGGGTGCGATCGGATGGTGACCCCGCGGCAGGTGCAATTGGCGAAGGACGGCGATGCGAAAGCGGCGGCGGGTGAATACGCGCAGGCAATCAATCTTTACGAATCAGCTCTCGACGGCACCGCCGCCTCCGCCGATGTCCATTACAAACTCGGCCTGATCTACGACGACAAGCTGAACGATCCGCTTAACGCGCTCCATCATTTCAAGCGCTTTCTCACCCTCGAGCCGACGGGGAAGCGGGCGCAGGAAGTGAAAGGCTTTATGAAACGCGATGAGCTGACGCTGCTCACGACTTTGAGCGGCGATTCGATGGTGCCGCGCTCCGAGCTGGTGCGATTGAACAATGAGAATTTGCAATTGCGCAAGCAACTCGGCGATCGTTGGGCGGCGCAGAAACTCGCCGCGGCGGAGGAGAAAACGCGCGCCGCGAAGGGCAAGCCTAACGACGCGGGAAAGAAGAGCGGGAAGCCGCGCACCTATACCGTCCAGCGAGGCGACACCCTCGCCTCGATCGCGCGAAAGTTTTATAAAAGCTCGGCCCGCTGGCATCGCATCCAGGAGGCAAATTCCGAGACGATTTCGAAGCCGGGCGATCTCAAGCCGGGGCAGACCCTGGTCATCCCGTAGCGCTGCGCGCGATCCTCGCGTCGTGCCGGCTGCCAATTGCGTTCGAGTCTCGCAACCCTGGGCTCGTCGCGGTGACCGAAGGACCTCGCAAGAAGACCGAGAGGCCTTTGCCTAACGACGTCACGCGTCACTTGTCAGGTCCCTCGCCATCCTTCGACCGATCGGGATGACGGGCATTGCATTGACCAATTCGGTCGTGCGTGCGCGAAAGTTTGATCGCCTTACGACAGGAAAGGTGATTGGTTCCGTATAGCTCTTTGCAGGCGCTTGATGCAATGAAACCAATCGAACGAATTGCCCACGATGTTGGCTGGTTCCCAGTCAGTTTCGTGAACGCCTACTTCGTCGGCCACCCGGGCGAGCCGTGGGCGCTGATCGATTCGGGATTGCCTGGATCCGCGCAGCCGATCTTCGAAGCGGCGGAAGCGCGTTTCGGCGGCGGCGCACGTCCGGCGGCAATTTATCTTACGCACGGCCATTTCGATCATTCGGGCGCGGCGCCACAGCTCGCGAATCGCTGGCGCGTCCCGATTTTCATTCACGAAATGGAGCTGCCCTACGTCACCGGTCGCTCCAATTTTCCACCGCCCGACCCGACGATGGGCGGCGCGATTGCGTTCCTCTCGCGCTTCATTCCGTATCGGGCGCGGAATCTCGGGGAGCGGGTGCAGGAATTGCCGCGCGGCGAGCTGGCGGGTTTGCCGGGCTGGAAATGGATCGAAACTCCAGGTCATTCTCCCGGTCACGTTTCGTTCTTCCGCGAATCGGATGGCGTGCTTTTGGCGGGCGATGCCTTCGCCACCACGAACATGGATTCATGGACCTCGTTGATCACCGCCCGAAAGGAACTCGGGCGCGCCGGCGCTCCGTTCAATTTCGATTGGGACGCGACGCGCGAGTCGGTCGAGAAACTGGCGCAACTGCGGCCTAACGTCGCCGGCTGTGGGCATGGCATTCCGATGTGCGACGCCGGCCTGCCCAATCGGCTGGAACGGTTCGCGAAGATGTTTCACCGGCCGCAGCACGGGCGTTACATTCGCGAAGCCGCGGAAGTCGACACGAGCGGAGTCGTCTGGCTGCCACCGGCGCCGTTCGACCCGGTGCCGCTCGCCACCGCCGGCCTGCTCCTCCTCGGCGGCGTCGCCCTTGGCGCCGGTTATCTCGAGGAACGGCTCCGCGATTAACCTGCCCGCAGTGGAGTTGAACTGACGTCGCCCCGGCGAGATAAAAGAGGTCATGACTTATTCGGCAGAGGAAGATTTTGCCCGGCAGATGGACCGGCAAGACTCGTTAGGGCATTTTCGCGGGCGTTTCTTTCTCCCGTGCAACCGCGCCGGCGAGCCGCTGATTTATTTTGTCGGCAACTCGTTAGGCTTGATGCCCAAGACCAGTCGCGCCGCCGTCGAACAGGAACTCGATGACTGGGCGCGGCTCGGGGTGGACGGGCACTTCGACGCCGCCACGCCCTGGTATTCGTATCACGAAAGCGTGCGCGAACCGGCGGCCCGCCTCGTCGGCGCGCAACCTCACGAGGTCGTGTGCATGAACAGCCTGACCGTCAACCTGCACCTGCTGATGGCGACGTTTTATCGGCCGACGCGATCGCGCCATAAGATCCTGATGGAAGAGCCGGCCTTTCCCTCCGACACCTACGCGATCAAATCGCAGATTGCACAGCATGGCTTCCAGCCTAACGAGTCGCTCATCCTCGCCCGCCCGAGGGAAGGGGAGTTCGCGATTCGCCAGGAGGAGATTGAGGCACTGATCGAAAGGGAAGGCGAGCAGATCGCGCTCGTGCTTTTTGCCGGCGTCAATTTTTTCACCGGTCAGCTCTTCGACCTCGAGAAAATCACCGCCGCGGCGCAGAAACGCGGCTGCATCGTGGGAATCGACCTCGCGCACGCGGTCGGCAACGTGCCACTGCGGCTGCACGATTGGAATGTCGATTTCGCGGTCTGGTGTTCCTACAAATATCTCAACGCCGGGCCGGGCGCGGTCGCGGGCGCATTTGTGCACGAGCGGCACGCGCGCAATCGCGAGCTCCCGCGGCTGGCCGGCTGGTGGGGGAACGATCCCGCGACACGTTTCCGCATGCAGCTCGAGCCGGAGTTTGTTCCGGTTGCGTCGGCCGATGCCTGGCAGTTGAGCAACCCACCGATCCTGGCGATGGCGCCGTTAGGCACTTCGTTTGCGATCTTCGATGAGGCGGGAGGAATGGAACCGCTGCGCGCGAAATCGCTCCAGCTCACAGGTTATCTGTGTTTTCTTCTCGACCAGATCCCCTCGAGGCTCTTCACCGTCATCACGCCGCGCCCGCCTAACGAGCATGGGAGCCAGTTATCGATTCTCGCGCACGAACGCCCGAAGGACCTTTTCACCAAACTCGAGGCTGCCGGAGTGAAAGCCGACTTTCGCGAGCCTAACGTCATCCGGGTCGCGCCCACCGCACTTTACAACACCTTTCACGAAGTCTGGCGTTTTGCCCGCATCCTCGCCGAGCACCAGTAGCTGCAGTGGACTCTGTGCAAGCGGCATATTCCGTGGATATTTCCCGGCCCACCTGCGACGGGCGATCTGAATGAATTACGCGAACCGACATCTTCGCTTCGGCTGGTGGGCGCTGGCGGTTTACGTGCTGCTCGGGATCGTGCTCGAGACGCTGCACGGCTTTAAAATCGGATGGTACCTCGATGTCGGGAACGAAGCGCGCCGGCTCATGTTTACCCTCGGCCATTTCCACGGCACGATGCTCGCGCTCGTGAACATTGCTGCTGGTCTGACGCTGCGAAATGTGGAAGGGCTGCGCGTTGGTCGCTCCGTTTCCTTCGCCCTCATCTGGGCGGCGATCTTGTTACCCGGCGGATTTTTGCTCGGCAGTTTCATTACCTACGGCGGCGATCCCGGGAGCGGCGTCTGGCTCGTGCCGCTCGGCGCGCTCTTCATGCTTTACGGCGTAATTGGATTTGCTTTCGCATTACGGCATCTTCCACCGCCCGCACGGCGGGCAAAGAAATGATCAAGTCACTCAAACTTCTGCTCTTTTGCCTAACGATCGCGACCGGCGCGTTTGCCGAGCTGCCGCCGCTCATTCCACGCGCTCTCCTTTTTGGAAATGCCGAACGCGCCTACCCGACGCTTTCCCCGGACGGCACACAGCTCGCCTGGCTCGCGCCGGATAAGAACGGCGTCCTCAACATCTGGGTCGGCCCGATTCAAGGAGGCGAAGGGCACCCAGTCACAAATGAAAGTCATCGGCCGATCGAATGGTATTCCTGGGCAGGGGACTCGAAGCATCTCCTCTTGCTCCAGGACAATGCCGGCGACGAAATCCAGCATCTCTTTTCCACCGACCTAACGAACAATGTGGTGCGCGATCTCACTCCCTTTCGCGGGGTGCGAGCGCAGAATGTTCTGCTCGACCCGGCTCATCCGCGTTTTGTTCTCGTCGCGCTTAACCTGCGCGATCGCGAGGCCTTCGACATGTATCGCATCGATCTCGAAACCGGCGCCGTTACCCTCGAGGCGACTAATCCGGGTGACGTTCTCACCTGGACCGCCGACAACGATTTCGTGATCCGTGCCGCGACCGCTTTCGATGGCAAGACCGGCGCGTCGATCGTGCGCGTGCGCGATGCGGCTGACAAGCCGTGGCGCGACCTCGTCGTGATGCCATTCGAGCGCGCGCTATTTGCCGGCGAAGTCGTCGGCGGATCGCTCATTGCGGGGTTCGATCCGGATGGACGAAGCCTGATCATAGAGTCAGCGCTTCATTCTGATAAAGGCCGACTCGTTAGGGTCGATTTGCGCGATGGGAAAGAACTGGATGTGCTCGCGCAGGATGCTCAGTCGGACGTGGCGAGCGGCGGGCTGGGCGACGAGCCGAGTGTCTTGCGTGATCCGCTGACAAAGGCAATCCAGGCAGTCGAGTTTTATTACACCCAATCGCACTGGGTGTTTCTCGACCCCAAAGTGGCGGCTGATTTCGCCGCGATTGGGCAACAGGTGCCAGGGAATCTCCAG
>JAICXG010000020.1 GCA_025980625.1 Chthoniobacterales bacterium | reverse complement strand
TCGAGGCGATTCGAGAATTGCGCGCCGCCGGTGTGTCGGTGGGTGTAATGACCGCGCCGATCATTCCCGGGCTCAATGATCATGAAGTGCCGGCGATTCTCGGCGCGGCCCAGGAAGCGGGCGCGCGTTTTGCCGGCTATACCGTCGTGCGGCTGCCCTACGCAGTCGCGCCGCTCTTCGAGCGCTGGCTGGAGGAACATTTCCCCGAGCGCAAAGAGAAGGTGCTCGGACGCATTCGGCATTTGCGCGGCGGGGAGCGGTTAAATGATCCGCGGTTCAAAACGCGAATGCGGGGCGAAGGCATTTTTGCGGAGCAGATTCGCGATCTTTTTGCCGCCGGGTGCAAGCGAGCCGGGATGGGCGAGCGACCAGGGCTGTCGACCGCAGGGTTTCGTCGGCCTAACGAGCAGTTGGCGTTGTGGTGACGCGGAAGCGCTCTGCGAAGGTTGTCGGCCGAATGGAGCGAGAGACCTTGCCAGTGTTGCCCGCGCCTAACGAGGCCGCGCCCAACATTTCCTTTACCTCGAGGCGGACGCGATCATCTTTCTCCGGATGCAAACGTGGCGGCTGACCTTCGCGCTGGGGATCGCGACAGCACTGATCGCCGGTTTGCCCAGCGCAGCTCGCGCGCAATCACCCTCGCCCACTCCCACGGTCACGATCACGCCAACCATCACACCCACGCCAAGCCCGAGCGGGAGCCCGACCCCGACACCTTCGATCACGCCGAGCCCGAGCACTACGCCCAGCCCGAGCATTACCCCCACCCCCAGCACGACGCCCAGTCCATCAATCACACCGACGCCAAGTGTCACCCCCACCATCAATCCCTCGGCCACACCCACGCCGACGCCCAGCGGCGAAACTCTCCTCAATATCTCAACTCGCGCCCGCGCCGAAACCGGTGACAACGTTCTCATCGGCGGCTTCATTCTCGGCAACGGGAGCACGCTCAAACCAGTCGTGGTGCGGGCGCTCGGTCCCTCGTTAGGCGCGCGCGGTGTTGTTTCGCCGCTGCTCGATCCAAGTCTGCAGCTCTTCAATTCTTCGGGTCAGATCATTGCCAGCAACAATGATTGGATGACGGACCCGAACGCTCAGCAAGTAATCGACAGCGGGCTGGCACCGACGGATCCCCGGGAAGCGGCCGTTTTCACGACGCTCGCGGCGGGGGCGTATACGGTCGTGGTGCCGGGAATCGATGGCACACAAAACATCGCGCTGGTCGAGGTCTACGATGTCGATTCGATTAACCTGCCGTTGTTGCTTAACATTTCGACCCGCGGCTTTGTCGACACCGGTGAAGGAATGATGATTGCCGGCGTCATCGTCGGAGGGACCGTCCCAAAAACGCTGGTCGTGCGCGGATTGGGTCCGTCCCTGGCTGGCGCGGTCGGCAACCCGCTCCCTAATCCCACCGTGACGATCTTTGACAGCTTCGGTTTTGCGATCGGGAGTAACGACGACTGGCAGAACGACCCAAACGCGAGCACGATTGCCACACTTAACCTCGCACCGACGAACACGCTGGAAGCCGCCACGCTCGTGACCGTCGCACCCGGCAGCTACACCGCGATTCTCTCGGATGCGACCGGCAATACCGGCATAGGGTTGGTTGAGATTTACAACGTCACACAGTAAGCGAGAGACACGCTCCGCGCGCCATTCCTTTGCCATGGAATTTCGACCAATATCACGAGTCGCCTGACGAACTGCCGGAGGAAACGCGCACCGTCGAGAGGACGGCGAGGCGAGGAAGCCGAAGAGCAGGCCGACTAACCTTCGCTAGCCGCCAGCCGCGACCCGCAGGATCTCGATGCGATCATTTTCCCCTAACGAGTGCTCCGGCCATTCGCGCCGGTGCAAGGCGACGCCATTGTGCTCGACCAGGGTCGCCTCGAGCGAAAGGCCATAGCGACGAACCAACTGCTCGATCGTTAGGCCGATTTCGCACTCGGCCGCTTCGCCATTAATGAAAAGCCTCATCGCGCGAGCAGCGCCTGGTCCCAATCTTTCCAGACCGGCTCGAATCCACGGCGACGCAGCAGCGTCGCCACTTCCGCGGGCGAACGTTCGTCGCTGATCTCGAACTGCCCGGTGGCGAGCGCGGCGCTCGCCGTGTCGGGCGGAAGGATGCGACCGCGCACCGTCTGATGCACGGCATCGCGACCTTGCCCGGTGTAACCACCCGGTTCGGTATGGCTGCCCGAGCTCATGAGGGTCACGCCTAACGAGACCAGCGCGTCGCGCAACGGCGCCGGCTCGCGCGTGCTCAGGACGATCCCGACCTGCGGGAAACAGATGCGGAAGGCGCAGATCAACTGCGCCAGCTCGCGCTCCCCTAACGAATGCGGCGGGACGAATTCTCCCGCCGCCGGTCGCAGCCGCGGCAGGCTGACGCTGAACTGCGATTGCCAGCAATGCTTGAGCAGATATTCGAGGTGCGCGGCGAGGGCCATCGCCTCCGGCCGCCACGGCGCCAGGCCAAAGAGCGCGCCGATTCCGATCCGGCGAAAACCGGCGGCGTAGCCGCGCTCGGGGCAGTCGAGCCTCCAGTTGAAATCACGCTTTGGCCCCGAGGTATGCATCTCCGAGTAAGTGCTGCGATTGTAGGTTTCCTGATAGACGACGAGTCCTTCCGCGCCCGCCGCCACGAGCGGTTCGTATTCCGCCGTCTCCATTGGGCCGAGCTCGATCGAGATCGACGGGAAAAGCGGCCGGAGCGCCTGAATGCAGTCGACGAGATAATTTGCATTCACGAACTTCGGATGTTCGCCTGCAACGAGAAGGACTTGGCGAAAACCTTCCGCCGCAAGGTGCTTCGCTTCCGTTAACACCTGCTCGACGGTGAGGGTGACGCGCAGGATCGGGTTGTCGCGCGAAAAACCGCAGTAGCGGCAGTTGTTGATGCATTCGTTGCTCAGGTAAAGCGGGGCGAACATTCGCATCGTGCGACCAAAGTTTTGCCGGGTAAGCGTCCGCGCTGCCTGCGCTATTGCTTCAAACTTCGGATTGTCGTTAGGCTCGAGCAGCGCGGCAAAACGCCGCAGCAAGGGGGATCGGGCGGCCGGGAGTTGATCGAGAACCGTAACAAAACTCATCGCGATAATTTCGCGGCTCGCGCCGGAATCGCAATCCCGCCAGGCGCGGCGTAGCATCTGCCCCGTGCCAAAACCAAATTTCATTCCGTTGCCGCGGCGCGAGAATTTAACTGACGACGAACTGCTCGCGCGCGCGAAACAATTCTGCGAAAAAATCGCGCAGCGGCGCACGGTGCGCGATTTCTCCGATCGGCCGGTGCCGCGAGCGGTCATCGAGACCTGTCTCCGCACCGCTGGCAGCGCGCCGAGCGGAGCCAATCTTCAGCCCTGGCATTTCGTGGCGGTGAGCGATCCCGCGCTCAAGCACCAGATTCGGGTCGCGGCCGAAGCGGAGGAACGGGAATTTTACGAACATCGCGCGCCTAACGAGTGGCTGGAGGCGCTGGCTGCGCTCGGGACGGACGCGAACAAGCCCTTCCTTGAGATCGCGCCGTGGCTGATCGCGATTTTCGCGCAGCCCTACCGGATCTTACCCGACGGGCGAAAACTCAAGCACTATTACGCGATCGAATCGGTCGGGATCGCGACCGGATTCCTCGTCGCCGCGCTCCATCAAGCCGGGCTCGCCTCGCTTACCCACACACCGAGCCCGATGGGATTTCTGAACAAGTTGCTGCGACGGCCAGCCCACGAGAAACCGTTTCTGCTTCTTGTCGTTGCGCACCCGGCGGAGAAAGCTCGCGTGCCCGATATTCAGAGAAAGCGGCTCGAGGAGATCAGTTCGTTCCTTGGCTGAAGTCCTTTCACCGTTGCTACTCCGCTCACACCTTCAGCTCCGCGCCCGTATTAGCGTCGGTCACGACGAACTTTTCGTGATGAAAAGTGGGATCGGCGCGGAACATCAGCCGCCCGGCATAACGTCGCTCCAACTCGATCAGCAGTTCCTCGTCCTCCTCCTTCAGGCGCTTCAATACGTCGGGGTTCAGAATCACGCGAATCTCATGGATCGTGTCCTGATATTTGCGCATCACCGCGTTGAGCGCGCGATGCACTTCCACGCTCGTGCTCATGGCCGTCTTAACCACGCCCCGGCCGTCGCAATAGGGACAGTTTTGATAGAGCGCGTCGCTCAGGCTTTCCTGCGCCCGTTGTCGCGTCATCTCCATCAAGCCTAACGATGAGATGGGGAGGACGTGCGTCTTGGCCTTGTCGCGCTTGAGACGCTCGCGCATCCGCTGGTAAACCTGCTGCTGGTCGCGCCGGTTCTTCATATCGATGAAATCGCCGATGATGAGCCCTCCGATATTGCGCAGACGCAACTGGCGCGCGATCTCGTCGGCCGCTTCGAGATTGGTTTGCAGGATGGTTTTCTCGACATCGCGGCCGCCCTTGTTTCGGCCGGTGTTCACGTCGACCGCGACGAGTGCTTCGGTTTCGTCGATCACAATGTAGCCGCCGCATTTCAGCCAGACCTGGCGATGAAAGGCGTCGTCGATCTGTTTTTGCACCCCGAAGGTTTCAAAGATCGACGCCGTTCCCTCGTAGAATTTGATCCGGCTCTTCGCGCGTCGCGAAATCTGCCCGACTAAATCCATCATCCGATCAACCGCCGCGCGATCGTCGCAGACGACCTCATCGATTTCCTCGGTGAGAAAGTCCCGCACCGTCCGCTCGATCAGGTCGGGCTCTTCGAAAACGCAGGCCGGTGCCGGCAGCGTGCGGATTTTTTCTTCGATGCGCGCCCATTGCTCGAGAAGGAAATGGAGGTCGCGAACGAAATAGCGGGCGCGCTGGCCTTCGCCGACCGTGCGGATGATGACGCCGATGCCCTCGGGGATATCGAGCTGACGCAAGATTTTGCGCAGCCGCGCCCGCTCCTTTGGATCCTCGATTTTGCGCGAGATGCCGCTGCGATCGCTAAAGGGCATGAGCACGAGATAACGCCCGGCAAAACTGAGATTGGTCGAGACCCGCGGCCCTTTCGTCCCGATCGGCCCTTTCGTCACCTGCACGATCACCTCGGACCCGACGGGATAGATGCTCGGAATGTCTTTCGCTGTAATGCGCTTCTTCGACTGCTTCCTCCCGCCGCGCTCGATTTCCTCGACCCCGCTGTCGAGCGCGGCGGGGATCGCATCCCAAAAATGAAGGAACGCGTTTTTCTCGAGGCCGATGTCGACAAACATCGCCTTCAATCCCGGCTCGATGTTTTTTACCCGGCCCTTGTAGACACTGCCGGCGATGTTGCGCGATTGCTCGCGCTCAACGCTATACTCTTCCAGCCCGCCGTCTTCGAGCAGCGCGACCCGGCGCTCGAGTTTCTCGACGCTGATAATTAGCTTGTTTCCGGTCTTGCGACGCAGGCCAAGCATCCGTTTCACTCGTTCTATCATAGGGCGGTAAATTTGTTGCAGTCATCACGGTGGAACCGGTACTGACTTTCATGGGTTAAATCAAAAGGCTGGGCGGCCGCGGCGGGTTGGGGTCGGCTGCGGGGCCGGCTGCTCTCGGGGCTGGACGTTAAACATCCGCTCGAAAAAGTTGCGATGTCGCGGCGGCGGCGTCGCGACCGGAGTGGCAGGAAGTGCGCGGCGGATGCGCGACACATTTTTAACGCGACCGCGCGCGTCAGCCTCGGGCTCGACATCGGGTGCGCCGCCGGGGTTTGCCATGACCGCAGCCTCAGCCGGCTGAGTGCCGCTGCCGGTTGCGTTTTCCTCGTCGGAACCGGGCGCGGCAAGCGCCTCGTCTTTGTATTTCACCGCCGCAATCATGTCGAAAGGATGGTCCTTATGCGCGGGCGCGACCCAGGCGAGCTGCGGTTCGTACTTGCCCTGATCCATCGCCAGAATGCGCTGGAGGATGCGCGTGGCGATCGGCGCCGCGACCGAGCCGCCGTGTTCTCCGCCCTGCACCATCACGGCGATCGTGTATCGCGGATGATCGTAGGGCGCGAAACAACAAAACCACGAGATCGTATCTTTCTTCCCGTTCAACATTGCCTGGGCGGTGCCGGTTTTGCCCGCTACCTGCACATCTTTCAGCTGCGCGGCGTGGCCGGTGCCGCCATCCTCATTCACGACTTTCCAGAAACCACGCCTAACGATCTCGATCTGGTCTGGCGTAAAATCGCGACGGAAATCGGCATGCAACTTCGGCGTCTGCGGCACCGCAATTTTGCCGTCGCCATCGAGGGCCGGAGTACCGTCCTGATTCAATACTCGGTCGACGAGGCGCGGGTAATAGGAAATGCCGCCGTTTGCGACCGTCGAGTAGGCCATCGCCATTTGCAGCGGCGTGGCCAGATCGTAGCCCTGTCCGATCGAGACGTTGGCGGTGTAGGCCGAGGACCACTTTTCGTTAGGGTGATTCACCCGCATCCAATCCGGGCCGGGGAGCACGCCAGGCGATTCGCCTGTAATTTCGATCCCGGTCGATTTGCCGAGGCCGAGCTCGTCGCCGGTCTCGTCGATCGCGTCGATCCCGGCGGCGTTGCCGTACTGATAGAAGAAGGCGTTGCACGAGACCTTGATCGCGTCGCTCAAGCCTAACGTTCCGTGCGAGCCGCCCTTCTCGTTGATCCAGCACTGGAAATAATGATCGCCGTAATAGACCCCGCCGGTGCAGGTGAATTTCGCCTTCGCCAGGCCTTTGCGCAGACCGGCCAGCGAGGTCACGATTTTGAAAGTTGAGCCCGGCGGGAAGGCGCTGACCGCGCGATTAATCAACGGCCGTGCCGCATCATTGCGCAGTCCGTTCCAATCCTTTGCCTTAATGCTCGGGATGAAGGTATTCGGATCGAATGACGGCACCGAGGCCATCGCGAGGACGTTGCCATTAGTGGGATCAACCACCACGGCGGCGCCACGGCCGACCGCGCGCAGCGCTTCATCGGCGATCGACTGGATCCGCGCGTCGATGGTGAGGTAAACATTCGCGCCCTGCTTCGGCGGTTCTTCCCTCAGCACGCCGTCGATCACGCCTTTGGCGTTGCGCCGCAAGACGCGCACACCCGGCTGCCCGCGCAAGTATTCGTCCATCGTTTTCTCGACGTTCGATTTCCCCTCCACGTCGCCCTGGTAAAAGGTGTATTTGCGCGCTTCCTCCGTGTTCGTGTCATCCGGCGCGCCGACATAGCCTAACAAGTGGGAGGCGAGCGCGCCGTAGATGTAGCTGCGCACCGGTTTAATCGCGATGTCCACGCCCGGCAGGCCAACGTCGTGCTCGGAAAATTTCGCCATCGTCGCGAAGTCGATATCTTTGATGTAGGAATACGGCACCTCGGTGTCGTTGCGATAGTGCCGCTGGAGCTGGTTGGCATTGTAATCGCGCGCCAGCTCGAGGTCTTCGAGACGCGGGATGACGCCATTGTTCACGATCCTGACGATGTCCGGCTCCTTCAGATCCTTGGGCATGCCGTTGATGCGGGCGCGATACTGCGTCTCAGGCGGCCGGCCGTAGCGTTCCCGGTAACCTTTCACCATCTCTGGAAGATAAAAATCGACTTCGTAACTGGCGCGGTTCTGGACCAGCGGAACGCCGTTACGATCGCGGATTTCCCCGCGGATCGACGGAATGCGGACGGTCGCCTCGGAGCTGCTTTGGAGGCGGGCAGTCCAGTCGCTGCCGCGCGCAACCTGCACCCACCAGAGGCGAAGGACGATCGCGCCGAGCCCGAGCAACATGCACAGCCCGAGGAACTGGATGCGCAGAATCGGTTTAGCGCGGCGCGTATTCACGGAAAGATTCCTCCTGCGGTTGATAGGGATTATTCGTCAGGCGCGAGAGCCAGTCGAGCGACCAAAAGACGAGCGGCGCCATGATCATGGCGAGCAGACCGGGGCCGGCGATCTGCCACCAGACTTCGCGATTAAAGAGGATCGAGCCGCGCCGGAAAGAAATCATGAGGTATTGGGCGAGGAGGATAACGGAAGTGCAAACGCCGCTAAGGACACAATGCAATTCCCAACGACCCCGGCTAAAAAGGGGCTTGAGCCCATGCATGATGGCGGCGAGCACCGCGTAGAGCAGTATCGACCATCCGAAAGAGATTTCAACATGGCTCTGGAGCACCTGCACGATCATCGCATCCCACAAAAACCCGGCGACAAAGGCGAGCGCAAGCATGAGCGGAAAAGGCAGCGCCATCGCGCCGTAAAAAACGATCACGGGCACGATGTAAACATGCGCGTTAAACATCCAGTCGAGCGGCGGGATGAAGATCTCGGCGATCTGCGCGGCGAAGACAAGGATGACGAGGAGGAGGAAGAAAATCATGCTTGGAATGACGAATGACGAATTTCGAATGACGGAGGAATGACCAAACTCGAATGACGAAAATGACGGCAAGCGCGCTTCTGCGGTCGGACTTCGTCATTCTCCTTCATCACTTGCGCCCGATCACCACGAAGACGTCTTCCAGCTTCGCCAAATCGACCGCCGGCGCCAGCTTGGCCTGGCTGTCGAGCGCACGAACTTGGAAAGTCTTGATCGTCCCAACCAAAAGCCCCGAAGGAAAAACACCGCCCACACCCGAAGTATAGACCTTTTGCCCCGGCTTCAGGTTCGCCTGTTTCGATAAGTAATTGAGCTCCAGCATTGGCGTGACGCTTCCCTCGACACGCTCGCCCGTCACGATCCCCTGTTCCCGCGTTCCTTCGACGCTGACCGCCACCTTGCAGTTTTCATCCGACACGAGCAGGACGACAGAGATGTTCTCCGCCACTGTGGTCGTGCGGCCGACCAGGCCTTCGTCGGTCAGGACCGGCATCTCCGGTTCAACCCCGTCTTCCGAACCGCGATTGATCGTGACCGTGCGCCACCAGGTTGAAGAATCGCGCGAGACGATCTCCGCCGGCACGAGGCGGAAGAGCGAGCGCTGCCGGTAATTGAGCGCGTGACGGAGGCGATTGACTTCGTGCTCGACATCGCGGAGCGCTTCGTTCGTCGCTTTGAGCGAGCGGTTCTCGACCCGGAGGGCGGTGTTTTCACGCTCCAGTTCTTCGAGCGATTTCAATCCGGCGCGCACCGAAGTGATCTGCTTTTCCAAACCCGAGCCGGTTGTGAGAAACGGCGAGATCGCCTGGTAAAACGTCGCCTGAATCTTGCGCGTGGCCTGCGGCCCGATGCTGAAAAGCGCGAGCAGCGCCGCCCCGAAAATGACGATCGCGACAATGCTACTTCGGCTCATGAAAAGGGCGCGGTAATCTCTGGATTCCGCACTCCGCGTTCCGCGGTCCGCAATGCTTCTACTGCCGCCACTGGCGATCGGCGGTCGCGACCTGGCGGAGGAATTTGAGTTCGTTCAAACATTTACCCGTGCCTTCAGCGACCGCACTCAAAGGATCTTCCGCCACATGCACGGGCAGGCCGGTTTCTTCGCTCAGGAGCCGATCGAATCCGCGCAGGAGCGCTCCGCCGCCAGCGAGAACGAGCCCGCGATCGACCAAATCGGCCGAGAGCTCCGGCGGACAACGCTCGAGCGTGATCCGCACCGAATCGACGATCGTCGAGATCGGCTCGAGCAATGCTTCGCGCACTTCCTGTGAAGTGATCGTCAGAGTCTTCGGCAACCCGGCCACCAAGTCGCGCCCTTTTACTTCCACGCTCGTCTCCTTTTCGCTCGGATAAGCGGAGCCGATCTTGATCTTAATGTCCTCCGCCGTGCGCTCGCCGATCATGAGGTTGTAGGCGCGTTTCATATATTGCACGATCGCTTCATCCAATTCATCGCCCGCCACCCGCACGCTCCGGCTGAAAACAATGCCAGAAAGCGAAATGAGCGCGACCTCGGTCGTGCCGCCGCCGATGTCGATGATCATGTTGCCCGCGGGATCTTGCACCGGAAGCCCGACTCCAATCGCAGCCGCCATCGGTTCTTCAATTAAATAAACTTCGCGCGCTCCGGCATGCGTGGCGGATTCTCGCACCGCGCGTTTTTCCACTTCGGTAATCCCAGAGGGCACCGCAATCACGACCCGCGGCCGGGCGCGCACCCGGCTGTTGTGCACCTTCGTGATGAAATGCCGCAGCATCGCCTCGGTGACCTCGAAGTCGGCGATCACGCCATCCTTTAATGGCCGCACCGCGACGATATTGGCCGGCGTGCGCCCGAGCATGCGTTTCGCTTCGTCACCGACGGCCAGCACCTTGGATGTGCCCGCCTGCACCGCCACGACCGAAGGCTCGCGCAGCACGATGCCCTGGTCTTTGACGTAAACGAGCGTATTGGCGGTGCCGAGATCGATCCCGATATCGCTGGAGAACCAACCGAAAACTCTATTGAACATGAGAGAAGCCTTGGAATTGCGTCAACGCCGGCCGACCCCTCAGAAGCGAAAGCTGTGCCGCGCGTCCGGACAGGCGAAAAACGAGTGTATCTTGGAACGCCGCGCCTCCGCGTCAAGGGATTTGCGGATAGTTGAGAGTTGAGAGTTGAGAGTTGAGAGTTGAGAGTCGGCCGCGATGTTGCAGCGGAAAATTTTGGTCGCTCCTTCCATTCTGGCGGCGGATTTCGGCCATCTTGCCGATGAGATCGGACGCGTGATCGATGCCGGGGCCGATTGGTTGCACCTCGACATCATGGACGGGCAGTTCGTCGACAATATTTCCTTTGGTCCGGCGGTCGTGAAGCTGGCCCGCAGCCTAACGACTTTGCCGCTCGACGTGCATCTTATGATTCAACGGCCGGACCATTATGTTCCGCGCTTCGCCGAGGCCGGCGCCGATTCCATCACCGTGCACGTCGAGGCGGAAGCAAAACACGATGTCACGGAAACCCTGCGCGCGATCCGCGCGCATGGCTGCCGCGCCGGTCTGACGTTGAATCCCGCCACGCCCTTTGCCCTCGTCGAACCGTATTTGCCTAACGTTGACCTGGTTCTCATTATGACCGTCCATCCCGGCTTCGGCGGGCAATCTTTTCGCCTGGAGATGATGGCAAAGGTCGACCGCGCCGGCAAGCTGCGGGAGTCGTTAGGCGCAAACTATGACATCGAAGTGGACGGTGGAATTAATCCCGAGACCGGCAGAATTTCGATCGAGCACGGCGCGAACGTGCTTGTCGCCGGCACATCCATTTTTCACACGCAGGATTACGCCGCGGCGATTGGTGCGTTACGCGATTGTTGCGATTCATGAACGAGGACAAGAGCATTGAATTAAGCGCGGTCGAAGATCACGGCGGCCTCCTGACGATTCGGGGCGGCGGGGCACGGCGCGATTGGAACGGCATTCACTACAAGCAGGGGATGTCGGCGAAGAACGTTGGGACGACCAGGCTCTCGGCCAACATCGCCACCATTCCGCCGGGCGGCGTCGCGCGCGCCCACATCCATGTCGGGTTCGAGTTGATCCTTTACATCCTCGAAGGGAAAGTGCGCCACGAGTTTGGGCCGGGACTGAAAGAGGCGATCGAGAATCAGGCGGGCGACTTCATTTACATCAAACCGGGCGTGCCGCATGAAGTCTTCAACCTGAGTGAAACCGAGCCGGTGGTCGCTTTCGTGGCGCGCTCGTCAGCCGAAGAATGGGACAACATTATCCCCTACGATCGTAATCAGGAGTTGTAGCCGCGGCTCTCTTTGCCTAACGAACAGCGCGCCAGAGTCCATGGATGCCGAATTGCGGGAAACTGCCTAACGAACAAAGGAAAGCCGCCGCTGGCCTAATTGCCGCTGAGACGATAGATTTCGAGCAGCCCAATCCCACTCCGGCCCTGAGTATCAGACAGGAGCGCGGTGTAATTGCCGGGAGGAAGGGTCACGAGGATGGCGGACTCGAGTGGGTTCGTTAGGCTAAGACCGGCGGCGGTGATCTGCGCTTGCTGCGTATCCTGCCAGTTGTCGTTCTCCAGCACTGCCGATCCCTGGCTGTCGACGAGCGTCAGCGCCGGATCGGGCAACGGATCGCTGATCGGCGCCGGACCACCGGCAAAAGATGGCCCAAGCCCACGAAAGACCAGCGTGGTTGCCTGCGTCCCGCCGATGATTGTGCCGGCAATCATGATCCCTTCGCCCGTCTCCACTCGTCCCCGGGTGGAGATGTTGAGCAATTGCGGACCGTTGCCTGCGTCCAAATCGTAGACTTCGACCAGGGCGATGTCCTGCGCGCTCTCCGCTCCCGTGACTAACGCGGTGTAGCCGCCGGGCGCGAGAGTGGCGATGAGCGCTGATTCCCGCTGGTCGCTGGGCGCGAGCGTGCTGTCGATGATTTCCTGCGCCTGCGTCCCATTCATCCAATCATCATTGCTGGCTACCACCTTGCCCGTCGAATCGACCAGTTGCAGGCTCGGGTCGGCCAGCGCACCCGCGACTCCCGCTGCGGCGAGCGAAGGCCCCAGCGCCCTAACGATCACCCTTTTGGTTCCGCCCCCGGGGCCGAGAATGAATCCACCGATAAGCACGTTCTCGCCTGTCCCGGCGCTGGCCCGAGTAGAGATGTTGAGCAAACTGCCTGGCCCGGGAATCGGGGTAGCGCTGGGAGTCGCCGTCGGTGTAGGGGTGACCGACGGACTCGGCGTAGGAGTAGGAGTAGGAGTGGGCGGAGGTGCGGCTAACCCAGCGGCGAGAAAATTGATCGCGGCGGTCTTCACCAGCGACCAGTTTTCAAACGAGTGACCGCTACCCGGCAGGGTCTGCGCCTGAAAGTTTGTCAAACCGAGCGCGCTGAGCGCCGCCGTCATATCGCCGATCTGCGATGCCGGGATCAGGTCGTCGACTGAATCGATCAGGTAAAGCGGCGCGACGGTTGAATCCGCCACCCAGGCCGGAGAAGCGGCGCGCAACGCAGCAACGTCAGTTGAAGGTACGCCGACGTAATTCGTCACGATTTCAATGAAAGATTCGATGTTTGGATCCGGGCTAAAGTCTGAGAGGTCATAGACTCCGGAGAAACAAACGCCAACATCGATCCGGTCCGCTCCGACGGCGCCGGTCGCCGCCACCCAAGCCGCGTGGGTCGCCCCGGCGGAACCGCCAACCGCGCCAACTCGGCCGTTCGAGCGGGGATCATTACGGGCTGCCTCCACCGCCAGATGCACGTCGTTTACCTGATCGGGAAACTTGCCTAACGACGTTTGACCCGGAATAGTGCCGGGCGGCGCCAGCCGATAGGCAATCGAGAAGGCAAGGTAACCGGCGGCGGCGAGATCTTGTCCTGCCTGGGTAGGCCCCGCGTCGTCCTCGCTTCCAGCAAAAAAGAATCCACCGTGGATGACCAGCACTGCCGGCCACGGTCCCTGCCCCGCGGGAGTGAAAACGGTCCAGGTGAGCGGAGTACCGTCGTCTGCAATTGCGTAAACCTCAGGAGCGGACAAGCCCTGTCCAAGGCAAAGGTGGCCGCTCAGGCAAAACAAGCCGAGAACGATGAGATAGCGGAAGAATCGCATGAGCGAGCGCAATCTACTGTGCCAAGCATGCCCGGGCATGAACTTCCCATTACAAAGCGAGAAAAATTCAACTGACTCTGCGCTGACTGATCGGGAACAGGCTGGATACGCCTAACGAGCCACAAGCTTTGCCTAACAACCGTTGGGTTCACCTCGAATGCCGGACGGTGTAGCTGCTATCTCTGCAACTGGCAAAACAGCCTTCGCCAGCTTAGAGGTGCCCCGTGAAACAACTGCCGCGGCATCTCCATTTTCTTGGGATTTGCGGGACGGCAATGGGCGCGGTCGCCGTCGCCTTATCCGAGCGCGGCTGCATCGTCACCGGCTCGGATGAAAAAGTCTATCCGCCGATGTCGGATTTCCTCCGCGCCAAAGGCATTGCGCTGCACCAACCCTTTGCCGCGGAAAATTTGCCTAACGACTCGGCGGCGGTGATCGTGATTGGCAACGCGATCAAGCGCGGCAACCCGGAAGTCGAAGCGGTTCTCAACCGCAAGCTTTATTACGTCTCTCTCCCCGAAATCGTGAGGGAATTTTTCCTCCGTGGCCGGCATAACCTGGTCGTGACTGGGACGCACGGCAAAACCACGACGACTGCGCTCCTCGCCTGGATGCTGACGGCAGGCGAGCTCGATCCCGGTTACTTGATCGGCGGTCTGCCGCGCAATCTCGGCCAGGGCGCGCGCTTCAATAACTCGAAATACTTTGTCATCGAAGGGGACGAATATGACTCTGCGTTTTTCGACAAGCGCTCCAAATTCATCCATTACCTGCCCGAGCTGCTCGTCATCAATAACATCGAGTTCGATCACGCCGACATCTTTCCGGACCTCGCCGCGATCAAGCTGAGCTTCCGCCGGCTGGTCAATATCGTGCCGCAAAACGGCATGATTCTGCTCAATGGCGACGACCCAAATTGCATTGAGGTGGCGCGCGATTGCCTCGCGCCGATTGTCGAGGTTGGCTTTTCGGAGAATTGCGGGGAACGAATCCGGGATCTGAGCCATTCTTCGCGCGGGGCGCGCTTTTCGTTAGGGGAAATGACTTACGATTCGCCGCTGATCGGCGAGTTCAACGTGCGCAACGCAGCAATGGCGGCAGCAGCGGCGCGGTTCTACGGCCTGACGCCCGAAATTATCCAGACTGCCCTAACGAGTTTTGAAGGGATCGCGCGACGCCAGGAAGTGCGCGGCGTCGTGCGCGGCGTGACCGTGATCGACGATTTCGGGCATCATCCGACCGCGATTCGCGAAACTCTGGTCGCCTTGCGCCGGCGTTATCCCGGGCAGCGGCTCTGGGCGATCTTCGAGCCGCGCTCGAACACAACGCGTCGCGCGGTTTTCCAGGAGGAACTGGCGGAAGCGCTCGAGCAAGCTGACGGCGTCTTTATCTCGCAGGTCGCAGCGCTTGAACAGATCCCGGAGAAAGAGCGGCTTCACCCCGAGGAGGTGGTCAAAGCGCTGGCAAGCGCCGGACGCATCGCCTTCTATGAGCCGAACGCGGACGCGATTGTGCAAAAGATTATGCCGCTGCTTCAGCCTAACGACGTTGTTACCGTTTTCAGCAATGGCGGTTTTGATAACATTCACGCCAAGCTGCTCGCGGGACTGGGGGGGAACGAAACGGCCTGACCGTTATCCCGATCACGAGGTATGATCGAGCACGATCCGCCATTCCTCCGGCAACTTCCGGAAGAGCAGCGTGAACTTTCCGTGCGGCCGATCGGTCTTTCGTTGCAGGCTCCAGCTGCCGAGCACGAGCGCGGCGTCGTCGCACAATGGCATGATCGTTAGGCCGGAAAAAGTCAGCGTGCCCATCTTCGCGCGGCTGTCGTATTTCTTCGCATAACGATCGCGGACGGTCTGCCAGCCGCGCGTGACCTGGTCGCCCGAGACAAAGGTCGTGCTTGTCGCGCGAGCATAGCCCTGCATGAAGCGATCGATGTCGCCGCGGTTCCAGGCCGCGACCTGCGCATTGAGAACGCCGCGGATGTCGTCGGCTGGCGCGGCCCGGCTCGAGGTGACGGTGAGAAGGGAAACGCCTAACGAGAATAGGATGAGAAGTGAGTGAAAGCGTCGCATGTGGTGGATCATGCCGGCATCAAAGACTGAGGTCGAGGATTTCAGATTGCGTTGACAACTGCATCCGGAACCAACGGCCTGACAGCCCTGCTCCTTGAAAAATAGCAGCGCCCGGGTGCTCTTTGCGCACTACCGGCTTCCGCTTCGCGCGTAAGTTGTTGACCTTGCCTCGGCCATGCCGTTACATAGGCGCGTGGTTCGCCGCCTTTGCCTTTGGTTCGTGCCGCTCCTGCTCACGGCGGTCTCCGGTTTTTCTCAAGTTCGCAAGCCCTCGCCCTTTGTTCCACCGAGCGGGACAGGCAGCAGCCGCGACCTCGTCACGATGCAGTATCCGAACAGCGATGTCCTCGACGTGCTGCATCTTTACGAAAACCTCACCGGCAAAAAGCTGGTGCTCGACAACAACGTCCAGGGCAAGGTCAACATTTTCCTCCCCAAACCGGTTCCGCGCGAAGAAGCCATCCGCATTATCGAGATGAATCTCGCTCTCAATGGCTATTCGCTGGTGCCGGCCGAAGGTGACATCGTCGAAGTCGTCGGCGTGAACAAAAATCCGCGGGCCGCGCCGGTGCCAATCATTTCCGATCCGGCCGACATCCCGCCCGGCGCGAAGGTGATCAGTTATCTCTTTCGGCTTGATTATGCCGATCCGCAGGAGTTGCAGCAGGTGCTCTCGCAATATCTCGCCGGGATCGGCGGTCAGGCGCCGATTCTCGCCTTGCCCAAGTCGTCGAGCATCGTCGTGACCCAGAGCGCGGATGTTTTGCGCAAGCTGGTGAAAATGGTCCAGCAACTCGATGTCGCGCCCGCGCCTGTGGTGAGCAAATTCATCCGGCTCGAGCGCGCCGACGCCCAGAAGGTCGTCGATATGCTGAAGGATCTTTTCGAGAAAGGCGACCAGGGCACGACGCCGAGCGGCGTTCGCCGGGTGCGCGGCGTCATTCCGCCCGTTCCGCAAACCGGGGGCGAGGAGGAAGGAGGCGCGGTGCTTTCCGAGGAATCGCTGATCGTCGGCAAAATTAAGCTGGAAGCCGACGTCCGCACCAACCGGATTCATGTCGTGACGCGCCCGATCAATTTGCCCTTTATCGAGAAGTTGATCGCGGAGTTCGACGCCAATGTGGAATTTGGCAAGCCAGTCGTGTATCCGCTGAGATACATTTCGGCGAACGATATTCTCCCGGTCCTGGTGCAGGCGCTGACCGAGCCGGGTCAGGAAAATCAGCCGGGCACAACCCCGCAGCAGAACCAGCGCAACCCGCGCACCAACCCAACGCCGAGCAATCTGTTCAACAACCAGAACACCAGCTCCACGAGCGGAACGAGCGGCGAGAGCACGTTGCAGGTAACCGAAGGTCTTTCCACCGAGCCAGTCGATACCACGCCGCAAGCAGTGATCGTCGGCAACACGAAGCTGATCGCCGATGCGCGCGCCAACAACATCATCGTGCTCGGGAATCGCGAGGATGTTGTAAAGGTGGGCAAAGTCGTCGACGAGATGGACGTGCAGGCACCGCAAGTCGCGCTCAGCACCGTCATTGGCGAACTCATGCTGAACAACAATGAGGATTTCGGCGTCGATTATTTTCTCCAGTTTAAAAAGAACAACATCGCCCACGGTCCCGATGTCGGAGTCGGCGGCGGACTTAGAGATACTGCCGCGTCAATTATCGATCCCGCCAGCCTCATCACCTTCCCGGCGTTCAGTGACGCTTTGGGTGCAACCAGTGGCGCGACCGCTTACGTGGCCGCTGGTAACACCCTTGCCGCCATCGTCCGGGCGCTGGATTCCACCGGTCGATTCAAAACGATTTCGCGCCCGACGGTTTTTACGAGCAATAACAAGAAGGCCATTATCGCTTCCGGTACCGAGATTCCGGTGCCGGTGAGTACGATTAGCGCCGCCACCGGCACCAGCATCATCAACACCGGTCTCTCGCAGCAATCAAACATTGAGTTTAAGAAGGTAGCTCTTCAACTTGAGGTCGTGCCACTGATCAACTCCGAAAAACAAGTCTCACTCGATATCCTGCAAAAGGTCGACAGCGTCGCCGGCACGACTCGAATTGATAACAACGACATCCCTAACATTTCGACCCGTTATATTCGGACAACAGTCTCGGCCCCGAACCAATCGACGATTGTTCTCGGAGGTTTGATTCAGGATCAAAAGACGCGCAATCGCAGCGGCTTCCCGATTCTCGATCGTCTTCCGATCATCGGTGCGATCTTCAGTAACACCAGCAAGGTAAAAATGCGCACCGAATTGATCGTGCTCATGCGGCCCGAAGTGAGTCTCACTAAACTTGAGATGTATAGGCTGCGAGAAAAGAGCGAGGGAAAGACCCATTTTGGTCCTGAGCTGGAACAGGATGATTGTCCCGATTGTCCCCCCTTGTCGGATGGGAAACAGTTACCCGCCCCAGACCTTCCACCTACGAAATAGCGCGCATCGTAATGAAACGTTCATTGCTGCTTCTTCTCGCGCTGATTTGCCTGCCGGTTCCTTTCTCCTTCGCGGATTCGTTTTACGACGTTTACGAGGATCCGCTGGCCGCACGTGACGAATATGGTCTTCGGCACCAGAGTCCCAGACTTTACGCAACCGATTTCGCGCCGCGCCATGCCTTTCGTTTTGGCTATTATTTCGAATCGAGCGCGAGCCTGACGAGAGATCCCGCCTATGTTGGCGCCCTCCAAACTCTCTTGCGCGATCACGGCTACTATTGTGGCCCGATCGACGGTATCTTTTCCCCGCTCGTTAGCGAAGCGATCGCGCGCATGCAAAAGAATTACTCTCTCCGCGTCACCGGCACCTTGACCTACGGAGTTCGCAGAGCGCTGCATTTGCCGTAAAGTACCGAAGTGAGTCCAGCGCTTACTAAATCTCTCACTGACATTCTTCTCGCCAGCGGCATGCCTTCGCGTGAAGACGCCGCCACCCTTACCGCCAATCTCAACGGTAACTCGTGGACCGAGGAAGTCCTCAACTCGGGCAAGGTGGACGAAACCAAATTCCTCCAGGCCATCGGCGACTTCTTTAAAGTGCCGGTCGTCACGGTTGACTCGAAGCGGATCGAGCGCGCGACCTTGAGCGTCCTCCCGAGCCGCTTCGTTTTCCAGCACCACATTCTGCCGATCGAGATCAAGGAGAAATCGATCGTGCTCGCGACCTACGACCTCTTTAACTCGATCGGCCGCCAGCTCGCCTCCCAGCTCCTCGACAGACCAGCCGAATGGGTCCTGGCACCGCGCGCCCAGATCCTGCGCGCCATGAAAACCCTCTACGGCGTCGGCGCCGAAACCTTCGACGAGATCCTGAAAACCAACCGCTCCTTCGAGATGTTGCAGGACATCGAGACGAGCACCGATCTGAATGCCGATGACCCCGAAGCATCGGTCGTGAAGTTCGTAAACCAGATCATCCGCGAAGCGATCCATGAACGCGCGACTGACATTCACGTCGAGCCGCTCGAGAACGATCTGCGCATTCGTTACCGCATCGACGGCATCCTCCACGAAGTCGCGGTGCCGCCGCAGTTGCGCCTCCTGCAATCGGCCATTATCTCGCGCCTCAAAGTGATGGCGCACATGGATATCGCCGAGCGCCGTCTCCCGCAGGACGGCCGCATCAATCTCGAAGCGGCAAACCAAAAAATCGACGTGCGCGTTTCCACGATCCCGACCGTCAACGGCGAATCGATCAGCCTGCGTCTGCTCAGCCGCGACCAACAACAAGCATTCGGTTTCGAGCGACTCGACCTCAGCCCGGAGCACACCCGGATGATGAAGTCGCTGCTCGCCCAGCCTAACGGAATCATCCTCGTCACCGGCCCGACCGGTTCCGGCAAATCCACCTCGCTCTACTGCTTCCTCAGCAGCATCAACTCCGTCCAGCGCCGCATCATCACGATCGAGGAACCGGTCGAATATCGTCTCCCTGGTGTCTCGCAGATCGATGTGAAACCGGAGATCGACCTCACTTTCGCCAAAGGCCTGCGCCACATCCTGCGCCAGGACCCAAACGTCGTCATGGTCGGTGAAATTCGCGATGTCGAGACCGCTGATATCGCGATCCGCGCGGCCATGACCGGTCACCTCGTCTTCAGCACCTTGCACACGAACGACGCCGTCGGCGGCATCACGCGTCTCATCGACATGGACGTCGAACCGTTCCTCCTCGCCTCAGTTGTGAAAGCATTCCTCGCCCAGCGCCTCGTTCGCACGATCTGTCCCGATTGCGTCGAGACAGTCGATTATCCGCGAGAGTATCTCGAAGAAATCGGCTTCCCGCTCGACAAAGGAGTTACCTTTAAGCGCGGCGCCGGTTGCGAAAACTGTCGCCAGACCGGTTACCAGGGCCGGCTCGCCATTTACGAAATCTGTCTCGTGACTGAGCCGCTCAAGAAGCTGATCATGAAAAAAGCCGACGGTGGCGAGTTAAAGCAATGCGCCATCGCCCAAGGCATGCAGACCTTGCGCCAGGATGGCTGGCGCCGGGTGATCGAAGGCAAGACCACGATCGAAGAAGTCGTCAGAGTTACCCAGACCGACGAAGTCATGGCCGAGACCACCGGCTTCGCCGAGCCAGTGATCGCGAGATAGGTCGCTTCGGCTCTCGCGTGTTCCGCGATCAGTCAGAACCTGCGGCGCCGTCCCGCCTGCACAGCAGCACGAAAGGCGCGCCGCTTTCACGACACGCCTTCCTGGTTGTTAGTCACTGGGTCCTGCCGGAGCGAGACCCAGTAACTGATGGTTAATAACTATAACCCGGCCGAAAGCCGCCCTACAGGG
>JAICXG010000268.1 GCA_025980625.1 Chthoniobacterales bacterium | reverse complement strand
CGGAAATATTCTGAGCTACAGGAGCGCATGGACGCGCTCGGGATCGAGGCGGTAAGCAAGGACCGGGCGAAACTGGAGCAGCGTCTCTTGAAAGCCGTAAGCGACCTGCAACTGACCAGCCGACAAAAGGAGAGATACCGCGAACAGTTACTCGAACTGACGGAAACGATGTTGCGCTACGTGAAGACGACCCGAGGCGGCGATCCACAGGCGCGCGCGGAAGTGGAAGCGCAAGTGCGGGCGACGAACAAGCTGCTCGACGCGACGGATAACTCTCGCGCCGGGGAGGAGGTCGCGCCCGGCCTGATGGACGGAAAGGTCCTGAGCGTGAAAGAGGAGTGGTCGTTGGTCGTCGGTGACCTCGGGACGAGGCAGGGGCTGAAGATCGGAATGCCGCTGCGCGTGGTGCGCGGCGGAAAAACGATCGCGACTCTGCGGGTCGTAGATGTCCGCGATAGAATCAGCGGGGCGGTGATTCAAGAGTTAGAGTCAGACAAGGTAAAAATAAGAGTTGGCGATCGTCTCCAGGTGGACGCGCGCCGGGATGTAAGTTTAAAGTAAATGCAAGTTAGCTCGACATATCGTTACGCGAAGATTTCGGCGTTCAAGGCGCGCGAAGTCACTCGTGCCATTCAGGGCCTGCCGGTTTCGGCAGCGCTCGACCTGGTTGCGTTCAGCCCGAAAAAAGCGGCCGCTTTGGTGAGTAAAACGCTCAAGAGCGCGGTTGCCAATGCCGAGAATAACGCCAACCTAAAGGTCGATGGATTGGTCGTGAAAGAAGCAGTCGTCGGCGAAGGTCCGACGATGCGACGGATGATGACCCGAGCCCGCGGGAGCGGAAGCACGATTCGCAAACGGAGCAGTCACATCCGCATCGTCCTGACGGATGAGATCGAGATCAAGAAGCGCGAGAAGGCGAGCGGAAAGAAAAAAGGCGCGACGAGGAAAAAGAGCACTCGCGGCAAGAAGGCGGCCAAGAAATCGCCCGAGGAGCCGGTGAATGCAGAAGCCGGCGAAGAAAAAGCAGAAAGCTAAGTCATGGGACAAAAAGTTAATCCAATTGGTTTCCGGCTAGCGGTGAATCGTGACTGGCGTTCGCGTTGGTACGCGTCGCCCCAGGAGATGCCCGAGTTTTTACATAGCGACATCGAGATTCGCGATTACGTGAAGAAGAAGCTGCAGTTTGCGGCCGTCTCGAAGATCATCATCGAACGCGCATGGAATAGCATTCGCGTCACGATCCACACCGCGCGTCCGGGGATTGTTATCGGGCGCAAGGGCGCCGAAATCGAGAAGATGACGGAAGAGATCTCGCGCATGGCGCAGGGTAAGCAGGTCAAAATCGACATTCAGGAGATCAAGACACCGGAGTTAGATGCGCAGTTAGTCGCGGAAAACGTTGCCCTCCAGATCGAGCGCCGCATTGCTTATCGCCGCGCGATGAAGAAAGCGGTGCAGATCGCGATGGACTTTGGCGCGCAGGGGATTCGTCTCCGCAGCTCAGGGCGCTTGAATGGGGCGGAAATCTCTCGCTCCGAATGGTACCGGGAAGGAAAGGTGCCGCTGCACACTTTGCGTACTCCGATTGACTACGGCTTTGCTGAAGCCAATACAGTTTACGGCAAGATCGGAGTGAAATGCTGGATTTGTAAGAAGGAAGAAGCGCCGGAGACATCAGGCGCAGCGGCAGCCGCTGGGACGCCAGAGCCGACGGCTAATGCCTAACGAATTTAAGATCGAAAGACTGCCATGCCATTGATGCCCAAAAGAGTGAAGTATCGGAAAACCCAGCGGGGTAGCCGCAAGGGAACAGCTTCACGCAATCTCCGGATCGACTTTGGCGAGTTCGGGCTGCAAACACTCGAGCGCGCCTGGATCACGAACACCCAGATCGAAGCCGCCCGTGTCGCGCTCACGCGCAACATGAAGCGCAAAGGCAAACTGTGGATTCGGATTTTTCCCGATAAGTCAGTGACGGCGCGCCCGCCGGAAACTCGCATGGGTAAAGGCAAGGGTCAGCCGGAATACTGGGTAGCAACGGTGCGGCCGGGCAATATTATCTTTGAGCTGGACGGCGTGCCGGAATCAGTCGCGCGCGAATCGCTCCGCCTCGCGGCGGACAAATTACCGGTCCGGACGAAGTTCCTCAGCCGTCACCACGTTGCGGCCTAGCGAAAATGAAACTTAAAGAATTACAGGAAATGGGAACAGATGAGTTGCTCACGAAGAAACGCGACCTGCGCCAGGAGAGTTTGCATCTCCGGCTCCAGCAGCAGAGCGGTCAGCTCGAGCAGCCGAGCCGGTTGCGTTTGCTGCGCCGCGATGTGGCGCGGATTGAAACCCTGCTGACACAGCGGAATAAAGAAGCGGCGGCAAAGAAGTAACTAACGATGGACGAAATGACCAGGCAAGAAGCCACGACTAACGAGCCCGCGCGCGGCACACGTAAAAGTCGCGTCGGAGAGGTAATCTCGAGTGGAATGAATAAGACGATCGTGGTGCGAACCGTGACCCGGGTGCCGCACCCGAAATTCGGCAAGATCGTCAAGCAGCAGAAGAAATTTTACGCCCATGACGAGGAGAACAAAGCCAAGACCGGCGACAAGGTCCGGATCATGGAGACGCGGCCGCTGAGCAAGCTAAAGCGCTGGCGGCTTGTCGAAGTGATAACAGCCTAACGAGAGAAGGATAGGTTTATGATCCAGATCAGATCCAGATTGGATGTGGCCGATAACAGCGGCGCGCGCATGGCGACGATGATCGGCGTGATCGGCAAAGGGACGGCCCAGGTTGCCCGCATTGGCGACGTCATCACTGCGAACGTGAAGGAAGCGAGCGCAACCGGGGCGGTGAAGAAAGGCGACGTCGTCAGGGCGGTCCTCGTGCGAACGAAACAGCCGATTCGACGCGATGATGGTTCGCTTCTGCGTTTCGATAACAACGCAATCGTCATTATCGATAAAGATTTGAATCCGCGCGGCACGCGCATCTTCGGGCCGGTGGCGCGTGAGCTGCGGGAGCGCAACTTCATGAAGATCGTTTCGCTGGCACCGGAAGTGTTATGAATCGGATCAAGCATCATGTTAAGAAAGGCGATCAGGTGGAGGTAATCGCGGGAAACTACCGTGGTTCGACCGGAAAAATCCTACAGGTATTACCAAAGAAGAACCGCGTTCTCATTGAAGGCGTGCGCCTGATTAAGAAACATCTGCGGAAATCGCAGGATAATCCTTCGGGTAAGATCGCCGAGCGCGAAGGTCCGGTCCACATTTCGAACGTGAAACTGGTGGAACGGGAGAAAGAGACAAAGAAAAAGAGCAAGACGAAGGAGAAGAAGAAGACAGAGGAATAGCAAAAGCTCTCAAGCGCTTGTCATCCCGAGGAAACTGTAGCAATGGAAAACGAATTTTACCGCGATTATAAGGACCGTGTGGCGCCGGCGCTGCGGGAGCAGCGTGGTTACAAGAACGCACACGAGATTCCGAAGCTCGAGAAGGTTGTGCTTAACACTTCAGTCGGCTCGCAATCGGACATCAAGCAGGCGCTGGAAGACGCCAAGACCGAGCTCGCGCTCATCAGTGGGCAGCGGCCGGCGGAAACGCGCGCGAAGAAGAGCATCTCGAATTTTAAGCTCCGCAAAGAGCAGGCGATTGGCGCCAAGGTCACTCTGCGGGGTGAGCGCATGTATGAATTTATGGAGCGCCTGATCAAGGCGGCGCTCCCGCGCATCCGCGATTTTCGGGGGATTTCCCCGAAAGGGTTTGATGGCCACGGCAACTACACGCTCGGAGTTTCGGACCAGTCGATTTTCCCCGAGGTCGAGCTCGACAAAATCAAGCGCAACATCGGTTTTGAT
>JAICXG010000125.1 GCA_025980625.1 Chthoniobacterales bacterium | reverse complement strand
GCATGAGATCGAGCCAGCGCGCCATCCGCGGAATCCGGCTGCGGTTCCAAGCCCAGACCTGTGGGCTGATGTAGTAAATGAGCTTTCCGCCTAACGACCCCTCATGCAGGGCGCAGGCGAGGCGAAGATTGAATCCGGGATAGTCAATCAGCACGACCGCGTCAGGTCCCGCGTTTTGGATCTCCCGAAGCGTTCGGCGAAATTCACGCCGGAAATATCGGTAATGCTTGATGACTTCCCACAAGCCGACAACCGCGGCTTGCTCGCTCCAGTCGAGAAAATTTTCGCCCGCGATTCGCTTCATTTGCGGACCGCCACGGCCGGAGAATTTAAGCTTGGGTTCGAACCGGCGCAGCGACTGCATGAGGGCAGCGCCATGGTTATCGCCACTCGCTTCACCGGCTATGAGATAAAGTTTCATTCGTTAGGGCCTAACGAGCAAGCCTGCGAAAGCAGGTCCCTCCGGAGGGGCATGCTTCCGCATGCCCAAGCTTTGGCCTCACCATCGCAATTCGTTCAGTATCCCCTGATACGGCCAATCCTTCTCTGCAGACACGAAACCGTGTCGGACAGGATTGGACCGCACGTACTCCCATTTCCCATCATAACTCTCTCCGCGGCGAAGTTGGCGATCCCAGTGGTCACGCTGCCAGAAGCTCCCGCTCGGCTCACTCAGTTTGCGGGTTACACGCGATTTCCAATATCGCATCCAGCGTTCGAGGGACGGCCCTTCAAATTCGTTAGGGGCGCAGAAGAAGTGGATGTGATCCGGCATCATGACATAACGGCCAACAAGCCAGCGCGCCGCGCTATTCCAAGCAGAAAGGACCGCCACGTGGGCATTTGGCGAAGCCAAAACCTTCCTTCGCTTCGCCGTGCAAACCGTCACAAAGATAATGATTGAGCGATTGAACTTCTCCGACGGCGGCAAGTGCATCGGATGACGTCGGGGATGTTTGCCCGGACGTGCGGAAGCACGTCCCTCCGCAGGGGCATGCTTCCACATGCCCTCGTGATTGCTAACTGCGCTCACGGCGAAAACGGCGCTTGCTCAATTCGTTTTGTGATCTCGATCGCCAATGCCAGCGCGGCGGTGGCCTCGAACCCGGAGACTTTCGGGCGCAATCCGGTCTGCGCGCATTCGAGAAAGGAAAGGAGCTGGCGCTTGAGCGGTTCTTCTTTCTCGATCTCGACCGGCGCGCGCTCGATCCTGCCATTCACCTTGCGATAAATTTCGCCGCTCTGGTTTTGATAATCGAGCGAGAGATAGGCGTCCTCCTGGAAGACGCGAATCTTGCGCATCCGCTCCGGACTGATCCGGCTCGAGGTCACATTCGCGACACAACCGTTCTCGAAACGAATGCGCGCGTTCGCGATGTCCTCGCGCTGACTCAGCACCGGCACACCGACCGCGTCAATCGACTGGACCGGCGCCCTAACGAGATGCGAAATGATCTCGAGATCGTGAATCATCAGGTCGAGCACGACGCCGATATCGGTGCTGCGATCGGGAAAAGGCGAAAGCCGATGCGCCTCGATAAAACGCGGATGTGTGAGCCGCGCCTCGAGCGCGCTCAGCACCGGATTGAAACGCTCGACGTGCCCGACTTGGAGCACGAGCTGGCGCTCGGTTGCGAGCGCCGCCAATTGGCTGGCTTGCGCGGTGTTCTCGGCGATCGGTTTTTCGATCAACAAATGTTTGCAGTTTTGCAGGAGCAACGAGGCGACCTCAAAATGCGAGCTCGTCGGCGTCGCAACCGAGGCGGCGTCGATCAGCTGGGCAAATTCCCCTAACGAACTGGCGGCGCGGACGCCATATTGCGCGGCCACCTGCGACGCGGTTGCGGTGTTCGTATCATAAATCGCGGTGAACTCGGCTCTATCGATCTCGGCATAAAGGCGGGCGTGATTTTTCCCGATGTGCCCGACGCCGACGACTCCGACGCGGAGATTTTTCATGGGCGCGACCGATTAGAAATAGTGAAAAACATGCTGCAAGTTCGCAGTGAACCGCAGCCATGATTCAAACGCAAACCGATTGGGAGGAAGCTTACCGGCGCCGCGAGACGCCGTGGGAAAAAGGTCGGGCGCATCCCGCGCTGCTCGATTTCCTGGCCGAGAACGGCTCCTTGAGCGGCGAGATTTTCATTCCCGGTTGCGGCTCGGGTCAGGATGTGCCCGCGCTCAGCACGGCGCAGAACCACGTCGTCGCGATCGATTTCGCACCGCGTGCAATCGCCCGAGCCAAGTCGCGCCCGCGGGTGGGAAATGAAGAATATCTGCTCGCCGATCTCGTTAATTTGCCGCCGAAATTCGATCATCAGTTCGACTGGGTATTCGAGCACACCTGTTTCTGCGCGATCCATCCAAGCCGGCGCAGTGAGTACGTCTCGACCGTCGTTAGGCTGCTCAAGCCGGCGGGCAAAATGTTCGCGATCTTTTTTATCAATCCGGATAACGAGGAAGGTGGGCCGCCTTATCGAGTGAGCAGGCAAGAGCTGGAGGAATATTTCGGCCCCCACTTTGTCGTCGAGCGCGAATGGGTCCCGCAACGGACTCATCCCGGCCGCGAGGAGCGGGAATTGATGCGGATACTCGCGAGGGTGTAGCGGCGGCCGGGTGCAATAACTACAAGCCGTCTCATAAATAGCGCATCCCGAGCGGAGCGCAGCGGAGTCGCGGGATCCCGTGGAAGTCAGCTTAAAGCTCGCGCGCTGGGATCCCTCGACTTCGCTCGGGATGACAGGCTTTTTGGGTTTATGAGATGGCTTGATGGCTTCTAGTACAGTGTACTAGTGAATCCGGACGCCGTTCCGCCCTCATCCTAACCTTCTCCCACCAGGAGAAGGATTCCCTCTCCCCTCGGGAGAGGGTGGGGTGAGGGACGCTCGCCACGCGGCAAATATTTCTCACAGTTGAGGCCGATTCCTTTGTTACAGTTCAGCGGTTTGGTGTTTTGAAACGTCTACTCTTCATCCTTTTCGTCGCTTCGGTCGCAGGGGCCGCACTGGTCTATTTCGACTGGTATTGGAAACGGCCGCTCGCGCCTCGCGGCGGACGCTACTTCTTTCATCGAATGGAGTTGGCCGTGCCCTCTTTCCGCCAGGGCGACGAACGTTGGCGCGATGATCCGCTTGGCGGTGTGCCCGAGAACGGCACCCTTGGCAGCGACGGATGCGCCGTCGCCTCGGCAGCGATGATTTTTCGCTCCTACGGCATCGAGACCGACCCGCAGCAACTGAATTGGTTTCTGACCGCAGTAGGCGGCTACACGGAGCAGGGATGGCTTTGCTGGGACCGCGCCGCCTGGTGGGCGCCCGACCGCGTCCGCCATATCTATGAAGACCTGCCCAGTTATCACCTCATCGATTCCAACCTCGCGCGCGGCAATCCAGTGATCGTGCGCGTTCGTTTCGCAAACCGCGTCACTCACTTCGTGGTCATTGCCGGGAAAGAGGGGTTCGAATATCTCGTGCGTGATCCTGGTGCGGGCGCGGCCAAGGGTTATTACCCGCTGCGCGAACTGGGCAGCGATATCGAAGCGCTCCGTTTTTATGAGCCGCTCGCGCCCGTCCAATCCCACGCTCCCGCCATGACGGCGAAAGCAGGCTAGGCGCAATAGGCTTTAAACCAGGCGTAGGTGCGAGCGATGCCTTCGCGCAGTGGGATCTTTGGCTGCCAGCCTAACGACTTGATTTTCGAGATATCGAGAAGCTTGCGCGGCGTGCCATCGGGCTTGCTCCGGTCCCACGCCAGTTCGCCTTCAAAGCCGACGACATCGCAGATTAGCTCAGCCAGCTCGCGAACCGTCAGGTCCTGGCCGGCGCCGATATTAATGATCTCGGGACTGTCGTAATTCTGGAGGAGAAAGAGACAGGCAGAAGCGAGATCGTCGACGTAGAGAAACTCACGCCGCGGTTCGCCCGAACCCCAGACGACGACCTCATCCGCGCCGCCCATTTTCGCCTCGTGCGCCTTGCGCAGGAGAGCGGCAATGACGTGCGACTTGGCGAGGTCGAAGTTGTCGTTAGGCCCGTAGAGGTTGGTCGGCATCGCCGAGATGAAGTTGGCGCCGTACTGGCGCTCGTATGCCTGGCAGAGTTTGATTCCGGCGATCTTGGCGATGGCGTAGGCTTCGTTCGTCGGCTCGAGCGGCCCGCCTAACAATTCGCTTTCGGCGATCGGCTGCGGCGCATGTTTTGGATAAATGCAGGAGCTCCCGAGGAAAAGCAGCTTGTGGGCGCCGTTCTCGAAGGCGGCGCGGATGACGTTGTTCTGGATCTGGAGGTTGTCGATCAGGAATTCGACCGGCTCTTCGTTATTCGCCGCGATCCCGCCGACCCGCGCAGCAGCCAGGATGACATAGGCCGGTTTCTGGCGCGCGAAGAATTCCTCAACCGCCGGCTTATTCGTTAGGTCAAGCTCACTCCGGCTGCGCGTGAGCAAGCGGGAGAAACCTTCCTCCTTTAAGAGGCGCAGGAGGGCACTGCCCACGAGGCCACGATGACCGGCAATATAAATTATGTCGTTCTTCTCCATCGCGCGTCCGCAAGCATTCCGTTTAGCGTTTTCTTTTTCAAGCCGGTGCGCAATGCTCGATCGCGTGAGGAAGAAAGAGGCGCGGCTGCCGGTCCTGAAGACTTACAAGCTCTTTATCGGGGGGAAATTTGTCCGGAGCGAGAGCGGCCGTGTCTCGCCGGCGCGGAGCAACGGCCAGGTGCTGGCGAATTTCTCCCGCGCTTCGCGCAAGGATTTTCGCGACGCGGTGACGGCGGCGCGCGCGGCGCTCGGCGGCTGGTCGAACGCGAGCGCCTACTTGCGCGGACAGATTCTCTACCGCGCGGCCGAGATGCTGGAGACGCGGGCAGGAGAATTGGAAGCGGAACTTGCGCACACTGCGCGGCGCAAGACACGGGCGCGCGAGGAAACCAGCCTAACGATCGATCGACTGGTGCATTACGCGGGCTGGACGGACAAGTTCAGCCAGATCTTCAGCGCCGCGAATTTAGTCGCGAGCTCGCATTTTAATTTTACGATCCCGGAACCAACCGGCGTGGTCGCGGTGATTTGCCCTAACGAACCGCCGCTACTTGCGCCCGTCTCGCTGGTTGCGCCCGTGATCCTGAGCGGCAATACGGCGGTCGTGCTCATCTCCGCGACCCAGCCGCTGCCGGCACTCACCTTTGCCGAGATCATCGCGACAAGTGACCTGCCGGGCGGCGTGATTAACCTGCTGGCCGGAGAACCTAACGAACTCGCGGTGCACCTCGCCGGTCACATGGATGTGAATGCGATCGTCGATGCTTCGGGCGATCCGAAGCTCGGTGCAATCCTTCAGGAAGGCGGCGCCGTAAACGTGAAACGCTATTTCTCGCGCGATCTGAAGCCAGGGAGCTGGCGCACGGAGGCGGCGGAAAATCCCTACTGGATTCTCGATACCGTCGAAATGAAAACTGCCTGGCACCCCATCGGGCTGTGAAGAACAGCCAGAAGGCAGAAGGAAGAAATGAAAGCCTCGGCTAACCATCCTCTTCCCGGATGCACATCCCGACTTTAATTGCACGCAAGCGCGATGGCGCCGAGCTCGCGCCTAACGAGATTAGGACGCTGATCGACGGGTTCACTCGGGGCCAGATTCCCGATTACCAGATGAGCGCCTTCGCGATGGCGGTCTTCTTTCGCGGCATGTCGCCTAACGAAACTCAGCAACTAACTTCTGCGATGCTGCGAAGCGGCCGAGTGCTGCCGTATCCGGAAACTCGCCGCCCAAGGTGGACAAACATTCCACCGGCGGAATCGGCGACAAGGTTTCGCTCGTGCTCGCGCCCCTGCTCGCCTGTGACGAAGTGTGGGTGCCGATGACATCGGGGCGCGGGCTCGGCATCACCGCCGGCACGCTCGACAAGGTCGAGAGCGTCCCCGGCTTGAACGTGAAGCTCGACCAAGAGCGCGCGCTCCGGCAGCTCGAGCTTACGCCTCGATCTCGCCGAGAAAGTCGCGACCGCGCCGCGCGCGCAGCTCGACAATTGGCTAAAGGACGGGAGCGCATGGAAAAAATTTATCGCGCTCGTCGAAGCGCAGGAGGGCGACGCCGGCGCGCTCGAAAAAATCGAGAGCGTGCACGCCGCGCCGATCGTCCGTCCGCTTGCTGCCTCGGATGCTGGCGTGATCGCGAAAATGGATGCCGGCACGCTCGGTCGCGCCGCGATGTTTCTCGGCGCTGGGCGCGCCCGAACTGAGGACGCGATCGATTTCGCGGCTGGCTTTTCCCAGATCAAGAAAGTGGGCGAGAAAGTCGAGCGCGGTGAGCCGTTGCTTTTTGTCCATGCGCGCAGAGAGCAAGATCTCAGCGCTACCTTGCCGCTGGTCGAAGCCGCGGTGGCGATCGGGAGTTAAGGGAGCTTGCCTAACGAGCGAAGGATGATCTTTCCATTGGTGCTGCTGCCGGAGTGGAGTAGATTGGCGCTCGGCCTCACCTCAGCATCTTGCGATGCCCTTTGAAACCGAGTTAACCGATGATTACATGGGGATCATCCATGTGGGCAGCGGAACTGTAACTGGCCAGGAAATCCTGGAGGGCTGCCGCTCGGTTACGGCTTTAGTGCAAACAACGGAAAATTTTCACTACAAGCTGGTTGATTTCTCGGCGGCGAGCGAATTGCAGATCGGGGAAGAAGAGCTACGGGAAATCGTCGAAGAAGACCGGCTGATTGCGGCGGCGCGGCCGCATTGCGCGATTGTGATTGTTGTGCCTAACGAAAAGATGCGGGGCATCGCGCGGCATTGGCAGGAGCTGGTCGCCGAATTGGGATGGCAAACGCAGGTTGTGCGCAGCCGGGCCGAGGCCCTGGGCTGGTTGCGCGAGCACGGAACGACGCCGGTGGAAATCTGAGGGCGCGGGATGGCAGGGCAGACGCGCATCAGCGCCGCACTTCCGGCAAGGAAGTCGTTGACAGCATGACGCGGCGTTGTTGCATAACCGCGCCGCCCGATGGCTTACCTGAACGAACATTATCTCAAGCTCCAGGCCGGTTATCTCTTTCCCGAGATCGCCCGGCGAGTGAAAGAATTTTGCGAGGCGAATCCGGAGGTGGCGAAACATCTCATTCGCTGCGGGATCGGCGATGTGACGGAGCCTTTGCCGCCGGCCGCGGTGAAAGCGATGAAAGCCGCGGTCGATGAGCTGGCGGTGCGCGAAACCTTTCGCGGTTACGGGCCGGAACAGGGATACGAATTTCTTCGCCAGAAAATCGCGCAGATCGACTATCGCGATCGCGGAGTTGAGATCGCCGATGATGAGATTTTTCTGTCCGACGGCTCGAAAAGCGATTGCGGTTTTATTCTCGACATTCTTGGCGACCAGAACCGGATCGCGATCACCGACCCGGTGTATCCAGTTTACGTCGACACCAATGTGATGGCAGGTCACACCGGGCCGGCGGATGAATCAGGCCGCTACGAGGGCATCGTGTATCTGCCCTGCCGGGCGGAAAATAACTTCGTGCCCGAGCCGCCTAACGAGCACGCCGACATCATCTATCTTTGTTTCCCCAATAACCCGACCGGCGCCGTCGCAAGCCGGACGCAGTTGGAAGCCTGGGTTCGTTATGCCGGGGAACACAAGGCGATCCTGCTCTACGACGCGGCTTACGAGGGTTACATCAACGAGCCGGATATTCCCCGCTCCATCTTCGAGATTCCGGGCGCGACGGAATGTGCGGTGGAATTTCGCAGTTTCTCCAAAACCGGCGGATTCACCGGCCTGCGTTGCGGATTCACCGTCATGACAAAAAGGTTGCTCGCCCAGACTAACGATGGCCGCGAGCTGCCGCTCCACCGGCTCTGGCATCGGCGGTGGAGCACAAAGGCGAACAGCGTGAGCTATCCGGTGCAGCGCGGGGCGGAAGCGCTTTATAGCCCGGAAGGGCGCGAACAGGTGCGGGCCTTGATCAATCATTACATGGGCAATGCGCGCATCCTGCGGGAAGCGACGACGCAGGCGGGGCTGAAGGTTTACGGCGGAAAAAATGCGCCTTACATCTGGGTCAAGACGCCAGCTGGCCTAACGAGTTGGGAGATGTTTGATCGGATGCTGAAGGACTTGAATGTCGTCATCACTCCGGGAAGCGGATTCGGATCGGAGGGAGAGGGTTATTTTCGGATCTCGGCGTTCAACAGCCG
>JAICXG010000041.1 GCA_025980625.1 Chthoniobacterales bacterium | reverse complement strand
GCGACGGCACCTTTACCGATGTCATAGACACGTCCGGTATCGCAGACCAGGATCTTGAGACCGGCGCCTGGCAGGGGATTTCGCTGGGGGATTATGATGGCGACGGCAATCTCGACATTTATATCTCCGCTCCTCCTTTCCAAGGCGGGAGCGCCGTCGACCGCGACTTACTTTTCAAGGGACATGGCGATGCCACCTGGGAGTATGCGAGCGACGTCGCCGGGATTGTGACTGCGCGCGATTACGGCGAGTGCTCTTCCTTCATCGACTACGACAACGACGGCGCTCTCGATCTCTTCGTTAAAAACATACCGAACGAGGTAGCCGGCTTCGGGGCAAACGTCCTTTACCATAACAACGGCAATGGAACTTTCGCTGTCGTGCCGGGCGCCGGTGGATTGGCTGATGCCGAACATGGGACTGACGAGGGAACCCTGATGTCCTTTGCTGACTATGATAACGACGGTTACATGGATGTTGTCTTTGGCGGAAACGATGCCTCGGAAGCCCTCTACCATAATAATCGCGACGGAACCTTTACCGATGTGACTACTGCCGCTGGACTCACTCCCAAGATAAACGCTGAAGGCCTGGCTTGGGGCGATTACGACAACGATGGATTCCTCGATCTTTATGTTTCACGGGGAAAACAGAGCGGAGATGGAGAACTCGGCAACACCCTTTACCATAACAACGGCAACGGCACATTTACCGACGTGACGGTGCAGGCGGGCGTGAATGACGATACCAACACCTGGGCGGCTGTCTGGGGAGACTACGATAACGACGGCTTTCTCGACTTATTCGTCGCGCGTCCGGGAGCACATGAACTCGGAGTCGGCAATGCTAACATTCTCTATCATAACAATGGGAATGGCACCTTTACTGATGTGGCTGCGCAAGAAGGAGTGGCTCTTGAGGATGACCTTACCACTTCGGCTCATAAGCTCGCTGCCTGGGGGGATTACAACAACGATGGCTACATTGACCTGGTAATCAAGGACGGGATTGGTCCACATCTCGTGACCGGAGACGCTTACAAGGGCCGCCATTTCCTTCTGAAGAACAACGGCGGCAGCAATCACTACTTGAAGGTGAGTCTCAAAGGAATCCACTCAAATCTCAATGGTATTGGTGCGCGCGTGACCGCCGCTTACTCTGGTCGCATCGCGTTTCGTGAAAATAACGGCGGCGGCGGCGACTGGGCTTCGCAGGGCGCGGGTCCGCTTTATTTCGGGATCGCGAGCGCGAGTTCCGCGACAGTGACGGTGAATTGGCCAAGTGGCGTGGTAGACACTCTTGCCACTGTCCCCGCTAACTCAACCCTGGCAATCGTGGAGGGTTCGACGCAGATCATCCCACCCACAGTCATCCAACAGCCGCGGGATGTAACCGCCACGGTCGGGCAAAAAGCGACATTCAAAGTCAAGGCGACAGGCACGCCGCCTCTGAGTTATCAATGGAAGAAGAATGGAATCGATATCGTTGGCGCGACCCGCTCGAAATACGTTACCCCAGCCTTAACTATAGAAGACAACGGTGCTAAATTTTCCGTGGTGGTAAGTAACTCTGCCGGGAGTGTAACCAGCCGCCGCGCCAAGCTGACAGTCGTTCCCTGAAGCGAACAAACCGGCGAATCTTTGATGCAGCTTAAAGCCGGTGTTTTCCAAGAACTAACTCACCCGCTCACGGCGGCTGAGTCTGCCATCGGTCGGTTTCGCAGGACGGCCCTGAGCGAGAAATTCTTCACGGTAACGCGCGGTCTCTTCCGGAGCGAAACCGTGCCGCATGATGTTTTCGGTTACGACCCGGGGGATCAAAAATTGCAGGAGATAGTCGCGTCCGCCCGCCTTGGTCCCGCCGCCGCTCATTTTGAATCCGCCAAAGGGATGGCGGCCGACCACCGCGCCAGTGCAGGAGCGATTGATGTAAACATTGCCCGCGACCAGCTCGGCTTTGACTCGCTCGATGTTCGCCGGGCTGCGTGAGAAAAAGCCGCCGGTGAGCGCATAATCGACGCCATTCGCCACCTTCAGCGCTTCATCGAGATCACGCACTTTGATCACACTCAGGACTGGGCCGAAGATTTCTTCGCGGGCAATCCGCGCAGTCGGTGTCACATCGGTGAAGATGGTCGGCGGGACGAAGTAGCCGTCGTTAGGGACGTCCTTTGCGTGGTAGGCGAGGGTCGCCTCTTTCTTGCCCAGCTCGATTGTCTCAAGGATGCGACGGTAGGCACGCTCGTCGATCACCGGGCCGACGAAGATTCCCGGTTGCTCCGGGTTGCCGATGCGCAGGCTGGCGGCAGCGGGAATGAGCCGTTCGATTACCCGATTATAATTCTCCTCCAGAACAATAAGCCGCGAGAGCGCGGAACACTTTTGCCCCTGGTAACCGAAAGCGGAGTAGATGCAGTCGGCGATCGTTTCGTCGAGATCGGCATCGGAATCGACGATCACCGCATTCTTCCCGCCCATCTCGCAGACGACGCGTTTCAACTCCGGCTGGCCCGGATGCGTTTTGCCGGCCGATTCCCAGATGCGCAGGCCGACCTCGCGCGAGCCGGTAAAGGCGATCATCACGACCTGCGGATGATCGACCAGGTGCTGGCCGATGACCGAGCCATGGCCGGGCAGATAATTTAGCACCCCGCGCGGCACCCCGGCTTCCTCGAAGACTTCCATCAGGAGCGCACCGGTGATGGACGAGGGCTCAGCCGGTTTCATGATGACGGTGTTGCCGGTGACAATTGCGGCCGAGACCATCCCGGTGAGAATCGCGAGCGGGAAATTCCACGGCGCGACCACCAGCGTGACGCCGCGGGCCCAATAATGCTGGTAGCTCTGCTCGCCGAGAATGTGTTGCGTGAGTGTGGGCCGCCCGAGGATGCGCATCTGTTGCGCATAAAACAGGCAGAAATCCATCGCCTCGCGGACGTCGCCGTCCGCCTCCTCCCAAGCCTTGCCCACTTCGTAAACCTCCATCGCCGCGAGCTCGAATCGGCGCCGTCCCATGATCGCGGCGACCCGTTCGAGCAATTGCGCCCGATGCTCCGCCGAAGTGCGGGACCAATGTTCAAAGGCAACACGCGCTGCCTCCGCCGCGCGATCGGCTTCGGGAATTCCGGCTTCCGCCACCTCGCCCACGATTTCGTTAGGCGCGCTCGGGTTGAGTGACTGCATCCATTTCCCAGTCGTAACTTTTTCGCCGTTGATCACCAGCGGGTATTTTTTCCCGAACCCAGCCCGCGCCTGCCGCAAAGCGGTCTGCATCTGTTCCTGGTTTTGCTCGTGCACGAAGTTGATGAGCGGCGCGTTTCCGTAGCTGTCCCCGGGCGGCGTCTCGCGATCGGCTCCGTTAGGTGAATGATAATGACTCGGCTCGGTTTCGACCGGCGGCAGGAGGCGCGCCTCGGTCGTGATGAGATCGTTCGGGTCGCGCAAGAGCTGCGCGGGGGAAATGTTCTCGGCAAACTTTGCCCGCAAAAATCCCTCGTTCGAAGTGTTCTCGAGCAGTCGCCTAACGAGATAAGACATACCCGGCAGCAATTCGCCCACCGGGGAATATTCCCGCACCCGATAACCCATCTCGACGAGCGCGCGTTTGATCGGGCCGGCCATGCCGTAAAGCAGCTGGAACTCGAACCGGCTCTTGTCGATCCCCTGCTCCTCGGCGTAAGCCATCGCGTGCGCGATGCTGCGGACGTTGTGCGAACCGAACGCGGCGGTTACGATCGATTCGTTATCTAACAGGATGCGGCTGCAGTTTTCAAAACTGGCGTCGCTCTCCGGCTTTTGCAGAAAGACCGGGCAGACCCAGCCGTTCTGCTGCGAAATGATTTTCTCGTAGTCCCAATACGCGCCCTTCACCAGGCGCACCGCGAAACGCGCGCCCCGCTGCCGGCCCCATTGAATGAGGTCGCGCAGATCACGCTCGGCATCGCGCAGATACGCCTGGATGACGATTCCCACGTGCGGCCAGGCATCAAACTCCGGCTCGGTGAAGAGCTGTTTGAATAGCGCGAGAGTCGCGTTCTTCTGCGCGTAACTCTCCATGTCGAAATTAACAAAGGCGCCGAGTTCCTTCGCGCGATGCAGGATCGGGCGAAGCTTCGGAGCGAGATGCGCGATGGCTTCTTCCGGCGCCGCCGGGTCCATTTGCGAATAAAAGGCAGAGATTTTCAGCGAGATGTTCACCACCGGAAAAAGCTCCGCGTTTTTGCCTAACGGATCCGTCCAGCCGCGGGTCTCGCGTGCCAGGGTCTCGAGTAACTCCATCGCGCGGCCGGCGTATTCATCCGCCTCTTTCTCACTCACGACCGCTTCGCCTAATAAATCGACCGTGAAGCCAATCCTTTGTTTTCGCTTTTTCCGCAGGGTCTTCATCACGTCGGCCCCATCCTTCCCGGCGATGAATTGCCGCGCCATTCCAGAGACGTTGCGCCGCAGGATCGCGGCCGTCAGCCACGGGAAAATCCCGGCGGCGCGCAGGCCGGTCTGCATCATCGGGACGGCGCCGTCCATGCCATGAAAATATTCCCGAAGGTGCTCGACGATATCGCCCGAGCGACGGAGGGAAGCGAGAACATCGACGAAGCGAAACATCTGCACTTTGAAGACTTCGTCGCGCATCGAGAGCGCCATCATCCTTTGATAAAAGCCGGCCTTGCTGAAAATCGATTCCGGGTGCTGGTCGACCAGCTCAAAAATGCGTCGCCCGCGCCGCTCGATCGCGCCCTGCAGAGAACTCATAACCGACAATAATTCGCCCTTCCCCGTTCGGCAAAGGGCACCCGCGGCTAACAATTTTGCCGGGCGGCACAATCAGTCGCCGGGCCTGTCTCGAATTAAAAAGTGAAGGGTTACCCGTTGCCCAACGAGTAAAGGAATTGGGCGGCTGTCCCCGGCTGTTTACTGCGTCGATCGCAGATCCGGTTGGCAAGGTAGAGGTGGGTCGCCTGGCGGGAGTCAGCCCGGCGGTGGTTACCGGGCCGGCTCCCGGCCAGGCGCATCCCCTCGTTAGGCTGTTTGCCCGCGTCGAAAATGTCGGCTACGAATCACCACCATGCCGATCCGCCAGCGTTACGAGTTCGCGAGCGATAACACTGCCGCCATCTGCCCGGAAGCATGGGCCGCACTCGAGCAGGCAAATCGCGAGGCAGACATTTCCTACGGCGCCGATGATTGGACACGGCGCCTCTCGCAGCAGGTCAGCGAAATTTTCGAGACCGACTGCGCCACCTTCATCGTCTTCAACGGCACCGCCGCAAACTCGCTCGCCCTGGCCCAGCTTTGCCGGTCATTCGAGAGCGTGGTCTCGCACGAACGCGCCCACATCGAGACCGATGAATGCGGGGCGCCCGAGTTTTTCTCCGGCGGCGCCAAACTCCTGCGCGTCGGCGGCGCGAACGGCAAGATCGATTTGCAGGCGGTCGAGCTCGTGCTCCGGCAGCACCTCGATGTCCACTCCACCAAGGTCCGCGCTCTGAGCGTGACACAGGTAAGCGAGGCTGGGACGATCTATTCGCCTGAGGAGCTGGAGGCGATCGCCGCCCTCGCCAGGAAACATCACCTGCTTCTGCACATGGATGGCGCTCGCTTTGCTAATGCGGTCGCGTCCCTAGGGTGCGCGCCCCGGGAAATCACCTGGGATCGCGGCGTGGATGTTCTCTCGTTTGGAGGAACCAAGAATGGTCTCGCCGCCGGCGACCTCGTCATTTTCTTTAAGCGCGAGCTGACGTGCGACTTTGATTTTCGGGTGAAACAGGGTGCGCAACTGGCCTCGAAAATGCGCTTTCTCGCCGCGCCCTGGACGGCGCTGCTCGCCGAGGACACATGGCTAAAAAACGCCCGGCATGCCAATGCCATGGCGGCGCTGCTGGAAGAGAAGTTGCGCGCTCTCGGCCTCGCGGATCTCGCCTTCCCGCGCCAGGCGAGCGCGCTCTTTCTTCGTTTGCCTAACGAGATCGTCGAGCGGATGCATGCCGCCGGCTGGCATTTTCAAAATTTTTTTGAGCCCGGCGTTTATCGATTGATGTGCTCCTGGGCAACAACCGAGGAGCAGATCACGGAATTCGCCGCGGCTCTGGCGGAATGAGTCCGCGCGAGCTGCCGATCTACGAACTCGAGGATGAGCTCGTTAGGCAACTGAGCGCGCAGCCGCGCCTGATTCTGCAGGCGCCGACCGGCTCCGGTAAATCGACGCAGGTGCCACAGATTCTGCTCGACCGCGGGTTGCTCGCTGATGGTGAGGTCGTCATCCTGCAACCGCGCCGGCTCGCGGCGCGATTGCTCGCAAAGCGGGTCGCGTTCGAGCGCAGCGCACGACTGGGCGAGGAAGTCGGTTACCAGATTCGCTTTGAGAAAGTCGCCTCGGAGCAGACGCGAATCCGCTTCGTCACGGAAGGCATCCTTCTCCGTCAGTTGTTGCAGGACGCGGAGCTGCGTGGAGTAGCGGCCATCCTCTTCGATGAATTTCACGAGCGTCACCTTTACGGCGACATCACTCTCGCGCGCGCCCTCTCGTTGCAGGAGACGACCCGATCGGACCTGAAGCTCGTCGTCATGTCCGCGACCCTGGAGTCAGATAAGTTGGAGAAATATCTCGCGCCTTGTCCGGTCCTGACTTCGAGCGGCCGCATGCATCCGGTCGCGATCGAATACCTAACGAGGCCGGTCCGCGCGGAAGATTATCCGGTCTGGGATCTGGCGGCGGATGAACTCGAACGGATCACGCCCGAAACCGGCGGCGACGTCCTTGTCTTTATGCCGGGCAAATTCGAGATCACTCGGACCATTTCCGCGATCCGCGCCTCAGCCGTGAGCAATCGCTTTGTCGTCTTGCCGCTCTACAGCGAACTGGCGGCGGCGGAACAGGATGCCGCCCTGGCTGCTTATGACAAACGCAAAGTCATCGTTGCAACCAACGTGGCCGAGACTTCACTCACGATCGACGGCGTGCGGGTGGTGATCGACAGCGGTCTGGCGCGGATCGCCCGTTTCGATCCGCGCCGCGGGATCAACACCCTGTTGATCGAAAAGATTAGTCGCGCCTCGGCCGATCAGCGCGCCGGCCGGGCCGGTCGGACCGCACCGGGACGTTGCCTGCGGCTCTGGACAGAACGTGAGCATCTCGAGCGCGCGCCGCAGGAGTTGCCGGAGGTGAAACGGCTCGATCTCGCCGAGGTCGTTCTCACGCTTAAAGCGAGTGGGATCGAAGATGCCAGGAGCTTTCGCTGGTTTGAAATGCCAGAGCCGAAGGCGCTCGAGAATGCGGAGCAACTGCTTGACGATCTTGGCGCGATCGCGGCCGGGAAATTGACGTCGTTAGGCAAACGCATGCTCGCGTTCCCCGTGCACCCGCGTTATGCGCGCATGTTGCTCGCGGCGGAGGAGCAGAAATGCGTGCGTGCCGTTGCGCTGATCGCCGCGTTGACCCAGGGCCGGCACCTCCTCCGTCGCGCGCAAGACAAAGAGTTGCGCGCGGCGCGTGAGGATTTTTTCGGGAGCGAAGACGAATCCGACCTCTTCGTGCTCCTGCGAGGTTTTCGCTTTGCGCAAACGAATAACTTCGATCCGAGGCGCTGCGCCCGGCTCGGGATCAACGCCGGCGCGGCGCGCGAAGCGAGCCAGCTATGGGAACAATTTCTCGCGATCGCACGGGACGAGGGTCTCGACGTGAGCGAGCGCGAATCCGCGCCGGGCGCGATCGCGCGCTGCGTCCTCGCCGCTTTTCCCGATCAGGTCGCAGTGCGGCTTGATCAAGGGACGTTGCGTTGCGCCCTCGTGCATCATCGCCGCGGGGTGCTCGCGCGCGAGAGCGTCGTGCAGCGCGCGCGGCTCCTGACTGCGTCGGAAATTCGCGAGGTCGAATCGAGCGACGGCGAACGCCAGGTGCTGCTCACCCTTGCGACCGCGATCAAGGAAGAATGGTTGCGCGAGCTTTTTCCCGAAGCGGTCGCCGAAAAAACCGAACTCACCTACGATCCGGCGCTCCGCCGGGTTATCGGGCGTGCCGTTACCCTGTTTCACGACCTCGTGCTCGATGAGAAAAAATCGGAGCGCGTCCCGACGGCGGAAGCGGCCGCAATTCTGGTGCGCGAGGTGATTGCGGGAAATTGCCCGCTGAAAAAATGGGACCACGGCGTCGAGCAATGGATTGCGCGACTGAACTTCGCGGCCGCCGCCTTTCCCGAACTCGAACTGCCGCCGATCGCGGAAAACGAACGCGCACTCTTGATCGAGCAGGTTTGCCAGGGCGCGACGCGCTACAAGGAAATCAAAGAACGTCCAGTCGCGCCCGTCCTGCGCTTATGGTTAAGCGCCGGGCAGCAGGCTGCGCTCGACCAAGTGGCGCCGGAGCGGATCAAGTTACCTAACGAGCGCAGCGCCAAAATTATTTACGAGCCGGGGCAGCCGCCAACGATTCGCGCCCGCATTCAGGATCTCTACGGCGTTTCCGATCGCCTAACGATCGGGAACGGTCGCGTGCCGCTGCGGATTGAAGTTCTCGCCCCGGACCATCGGCCGATCCAAATCACCGATGATCTGACAATTTTCTGGCGCGAGAATTATCCGAAAATCAAACAGGAGCTGCAGCGCAAGTATCCGAAGCACGAGTGGAAATGACATTGAGCTGAATCACCGGGCGCCCGCGTTCAGATGCTCCCGCGAATCCCGGGTCGAGCGCGATGCCGCAAAGGTGGCAATCGATGGACGCAAAAGCCCTGCGCGGTGCGAACTGTGATTATGAAGAATTCGAACGGAGATAATTACACGGAGAAGGATCCCATGTCCGAGACGGAATTCGGAAGTGAATCCGCGGACCAGCCGCAGAGTCGGATGGCGGAAGGCGCGCGCAAATTTTCCCACGCTGCCGCCGAGACCTGGGATCAAACGCGCCAGAAAGCGGTCGTGGTGCGGGAACGGACGGAGTTTTTCCTGCGCGAGAACCCGGTCCCAACCGTGCTCGGCGCGCTCGCCCTCGGGCTCGCGATCGGGCTGGCGATTCGGTATTCCTCGCGACCGGAACCAGAGCCATCGGTCACGCTCAAGCGCGCGCTCAAGGAGTTCGACTGGAGCTCAATCGCGCCGGCCTTTCTGCCCGCGCTGATGAAGAGCGTGAAGCGCGGTTATGCCGATTCAGCCGAAGTAGTGAAGGAGAAGATCGGGCGGGTGAAGGATATCGATGTGGATGATTACGTGACGCCATTGCGGAAGCGCTGGAACAGGCTCTTTAGCTGAGATATTCCGCCACGCTCCGGCCGGCGCGCGTGCCGGTGGAAAAACAGCCTTGCAAAAGATAACCGCCAGTCGGCGCTTCCCAGTCGATCATCTCGCCGGCGAGGAACACGCCCGGCATTTTCTTGAGCATGAGCCGGTCGCTGAGTTCACGCCAGAGGACGCCGCCGGCGCTGGAGATCGCTTCGGCGATGGGCCGGGGGCTTTGCAGTTGGAGCGGAAAATTCTTTAGCCGTCGGACGAGTTCGGCCCTCTCGAGAGATTCGTTAGGCGAGCAGTGCTTGAGCAGCACGATCGCGCCGGGACTTAATTTCCAGGTGCGATACCATTCGTTAGGCGAAGACAGCTCCCGTGTCCGCTCGAGCAAACCTTCAGCCGAGACCTGCGGCTTGAAATCGATCTGCAACTCCGGGCGCGCCATCGCGCGCAGAATCGGTCCCAGCCGGTAAATCGCCCCGCCCTCCAATCCGTAGCGGGTGATGAGCAACTCGCCCGAGACCGTTTCGCCGGCCGCAGTCACGCTCAAGTTCTTGAGCGGTAAACCTTCCACGCGTTCGAGAACAGCCCCGGGCCAGGCTACATTCCAGCCGCAGTTCGCTGCAACGAACGGCGCTGTCTCCACACCATTCGCGGCCAGAATTGCGGGCCACTTGCCGTCCGATCCAGTGTCTGGCCAGGAGGCGCCGCCTAGCGCCAGCACGATCGCGTCAGCGGAGAGTGCAAAATCGGGCGCGAAATCGAGCCGCCAGCGCACTCCTTCTTTCGTTAGGCCAACCAGACGCTTGCCGAAACGAAACTCCACGCCCGTGCCGCGCAGTCGGCGCAGCCAGGCGCGAAGCAAGCTGGCCGCTTTTTGGCCGCGCGGGAAAACGCGGTTGCTCGTCCCGACGTAAGTTTCAATTTCGAGCTGCGCCGCCCAGGCCCGCAGCGCATCCGGACCGAAGTCGTCGAGCAAATCGCGCCATCGCTCCGGCTCGGTGCGATAGCGCGCCGGAAAATTTTCGACCGGCTCGTTATGCGTCAGGTTCAGTCCGCCGCGCCCGGCGATGAGGAATTTCCGGCCGGCGGAAGGTTGCGCGTCGCAGAGAATGACGTGCGCGCCTGCCGCCGCCGCGAGCTCCGCGGCGCGCAATCCGGCAGGCCCAGCGCCGACGACAGCAATGGTTTTTCTCGCCTCCGGTTGCACAAATTGTTCTCCTTTGTTCCCGCGCGAGGTGCAACTGTGGTGGCTTGCGTGGGATTTTGCCTAACGACTCGAAACCGGCGCCGCCGTGCGCGCCCGAGCGGGTGCAGGAAATATGCTTGTCCGAATTCGGCGTTTCCTTTCCCTGCTTCCGAATTTGTAACCGGAAAGCTGCTAGGGCGCGATATGGAAGCTGAAGCTGCCCTTGGCAACGTGCAGATCCTGCGCGACGGCGCTCCAAAGAACGCGATAGACTCCAGGTGGGAGATGTTCGGGGAGAGAGACAAGGACGAGGGTGGGTTCCTTTTCGTCAACGTGCAGGTTACGCCGGTCGACTTGTTTCCCACTTGCATCGTGCACCTCGATTGTGCTCAGAGCAGTGCGGATCGGTTCGCTAAACCAGATTCTGATTTCGTTAGGCGCTGGTTTGAGTGTCGCGCCGTTTGCCGGTTGCGAGCGGAGGAAAGCGGAATGCGCGCTGACCAAACCAGTCGCGACGACCAAGCCGAGCAAGGTAAGAACAACCGCTTTCATTTCCCGCTCATCACCACCGGACCTTCGGGGCGACGAGCGCCTCCCTTGCGCGCGAGCCTGATTTCAAATCGCTCCACGTCCCGGATCGGCGCGCGGGCCTGAAACGCCAATCGCACCGGCTCGCTCTGGCGCAGATGAAAAACGCCGGCATCGACTGCCCGCGACCGGGCATCTCTTAACCAGAGCTGGTAATCGTGATTGCTGTCGTTAGGGGCAAAGCTGTTCAGCTTTAACAGTCCGCGCTGGCGACGGCGATCCCAGAGCACGATGCCGGTTGTCGGTGCGCTCTCGAAGAGCGATGAGCCGAGCGAAGCGACTCTGATGTCGGCAAAAAGATCACGCTGCTCCAAATGGCTGATGCGATGACGCAATCTGCCGCGTTCCGCCAGGAGATAACCGCAGCTCAAGGCAAACAACACGGCGACCGACCAAGCCAGCCATGCTTTACGCTGCAAAAGTCCGAGCGTTTTGCCGGGCTGAATCCGAGCTATCACTCGTGCACGCAGCTCCGCTGGCAGCGGCTCGATGGGAGCGCGCCGCGCCAGCCCAGCGGCTGCGGCATCCAATTGATCGAGGAACGCGCGAAGCTCCGGATGGCCATGCATGCGCTGCTCGAACTCGGCTGCTTCTTCGCGTTCGAGCAGGCCAAGCGCGTAAAGGACGGCCTGCTCCTGTGACCTAAGGTCCTCGGCGGCGAACGCATGCGCGGACTGCGCAACCAGTTCATCGCGAATTTGCGGCCGCGCTTCAGCAGCCGCGACTCCCTGGAAAAAGGCAAGATCGAGCGGATCCTCGGTGCTCGCGCCCCTCGCGGCCGAGTCGCTCCGCGCTCTTGCAAGCGCTTCATGGCGCGCAATCATCACCGCCCATGTGAAGAGAGCGCTGCGCCGCGGATCATAGCTGGCGAAGCTTTTCCACATCCGAACAAACGCTTCCTCGACCAGGTCTTCTGATTCCTTGCGGTCGCCGACAATCGCAAAGACTAACGAGAAGAGAACCGGCGCCAACCGGTCGTAAAACTCGGCAAATGCAGATTGATCGCCGGCCTTGAGTCGCTGCGCTAACTCAGCGTCGGCAGCGGAAGAGTAATCCGTTGTCAGGACGGTCGCATCCTGGCGCGGATCTGGCCGATCGATCACCACAGCAATGCGAATAAGACGAAGGAATTTCACGGGCGCAACCCTGTCGTTGACAAACTCGGCGCCATGCGATTGAATGGCCTCGGTTGCCGCTCGGCAGTCCTCTCGACGAGGTTTTCGGTTTCATTCCCTCGGGCACAGGTCCATCCGGCAACCATTTTTTATCATCCCCATTTCCATGTCGGGACATAGCAAGTGGTCGAAGGTCAAACGCATAAAAGGCGCGCTCGACGTCAAACGCGGGCAGCTTTTCAGCAAGCTCTCGAAGGAGATCAGCATCGCGGCGCGGGTCGGCGGGGGCGACCCGACGATGAACCCGCGGCTCCGGAGCGTGATCGAGACGGCGCGGGCGCAAAGTATGCCTAACGACAATATCGAACGCGCGGTCAAGCGCGGCACCGGCGAAGGCGTCGATGCGCAGCAATTCGAGGAGATTGTTTACGAGGGCTATGCTCCGGGCGGTGTCGCCATCATTGTCGAAGCCGCAACCGACAACAAGAACCGCACCGCGGCGGAGATCCGCCGCATCTTTACGAAAAACAACGGGAATCTCGCCTCGAGCGGGAGCGTCTCTTACATGTTCCATAAAAAAGGACAGATCACCGTGCCGCGAACTGCGATTGAAGAGGACAAGCTCTTCGAGTTGGCGCTGGAAGCGGGGGCGGAGGAGTTGACAACGGAGGAGGAACAGTATGTTATTCTCACTGCCCACGATCAGCTCTACGCCGTAGCTGAAGCGCTCAAACAGGCGGGCGTTAACCTCGAAGGGCAAAAGTTTACATTCATTCCCGATACGACTGTTCACGTCGCCGACGAGGCGGCCGCGCTTCAGGTCCTGCGCCTCTGCGATAGCCTCGAAGACGACGACGACGTTCAAAACGTCTATTCGAATTTAGATATTTCCGAAGAGTTGCTGGCGAAACTGCCAGCGTAAAGAACGCGAGCGACGCTGTCCGACCCGTCCGTCGTTTGCAGCACTGGTTTCAATTATGAACGAAGAGATGGAAAACGAGTCAGCCCAGGCGACAAGCGGCGCGCCACCCTACCGCCGGCGACGATCGGCCCGACGCCGATCTGGCCGCCGCAATAACCGCAACGAAGGGGATCGCGCATCGAACTTCAGCCAAACAACGGACGACAAACCTAGCCGCATTGGTGGCCCCGAGCTTCTCGAGGAAAATGCCGCAGCGCAGGGCGAACGCCGGCAGGAGAACGCGGGGGAATTCGTCGCGGCGACCGAGGAGCCCGGTTACCAGAATGGCGAACAGCCGCGCGAGCCGGAATACGGCGAGGGCGTGATCGAGATTTCCGGCAAAGGCTTCGGTTTTTTGCGCGACGCGAAACGCAACTTCGTCCAGACGCCGCAGGATATTTTCGTCACGCCCGAGATCGTGCGCCGTTTTCAGCTTCGCGACGGAATGTGGATTTACGGCGAAACCCGGCGCGGCAATCGCGGCCCGCAGCTCACCAAGCTGCTCAAGATTAACGACGACGAGCCGACGAAATACCAGGATCTGCGGCCCTTTGAAGAACTGACGACAATCAATCCGAACCAACGGATCAAGCTCGAGACCGTGCCGGATCGTTACACGACGCGCATCATGGATTTAATGACGCCGTTAGGCAAAGGCCAGCGCGGACTGATCGTCGCTCCGCCGCGCACGGGCAAAACCACCCTCCTCCATCATATCGCCGATGCCGTGGCGAAGAATCATCCAGAGATGAAGCTCATCATCCTGCTGGTTGACGAGCGGCCCGAGGAAGTAACTGATTTCCGCCGCTCCTGCCCGACGGCTGAGATCATGGCCAGTTCGAATGACAGCGACATCAAGAGCCATACGCGGATCGCGCAACTGGCGATCGAGCGCGCGAAGCGGCTCGTCGAAGCGGGCAAACACGTCTTCATTCTGCTCGACTCGATCACGCGAACGGCGCGCGCCTTCAACAATGCGCTCGGTGGCGGTGGCCGCACGATGAGCGGCGGCATCGATGCGCGCGCGATGGAACAGCCGCGAAAGATCTTTGCCGCGGCGCGCAACACCGAAGAAGCCGGCAGCCTGACGATCGTCGCGACTGCGTTGATCGAGACTGGCAGCCGGATGGACGAGCTAATTTTTCAGGAATTCAAAGGCACCGGCAACATGGAGCTGGTGCTTGACCGCAAGATCAGCGACCTGCGCATTTACCCGGCGGTCGATATTTTCCTCTCCGGCACCCGGCGCGAAGAGTTGCTCCTCGAGCCGTGGGAATTGGAGAAGATCAATCTCATCCGTCGCGGCCTCGCCGGGCACAAACCAGACGAAGCGATCCAGCGTCTGCTCATGTTCGTGAAAAAATTCCCGACGAATAAGCAGATGTTGAAAGAGATTCCCGGTTAACGTACGCGCTCGCCGGCTCGGCGTGACAACGCTTTTTGCTGCGCGATGAAATTTTCCGAAAAAGTCGAGGAACTCGAGTTCGAGGTTCTTCCTCCCGAGGACGAACAGCGCAAGCGCTCCGAGCTCGAGCCGCTTTTCCGCTGGCTGGCCCTGGTGATGGATAACCTCCTGCGCGTCCCAGGCACGAATTTGCGCTTTGGGCTCGATCCGCTCATCGGCTTGCTGCCGGGCCTTGGCGACACCGGGTCTGCCCTCATTTCGGCAATGGCGCTGGTCGCTGCCGCCCGCTGCGGTTTGCCGAAAATCCTCCTCGCGCGCATGTCGCTCAATATCCTGATCAACGAAGCCATCGGAATCATTCCGATCCTGGGTGACGCCTTCTCTTTCTGGTTCAAATCGAACGCCCGCAACTATCAATTGCTCCGCCGCTACACCATTGCGCCCCGGCGCTCAACGCGCAGTGACTGGATCTTTGTCGCGGTCGTCCTGGTCGCGCTCGCCGCGATTCTCCTTGTTAGTCTCGCGGTCAGCGTTTGGCTACTCTACGCGATCGCCCGCTTACTCGGCCAGCCGGGCTGACGCCTGCACTGAGTTAGCCGCAAACAAAGCGAGTAACTCCCCGGATTTCGCACGACCGTCAGGGTAAGATCATTCCCGTCGCCGCCTTCGTAGCTGGCTTGAAGATTGTTGCCGTTCACAGTCACAATCACGCCGTCAGGCAGGTTGCTGAAGGTGCCGCTGATTGGGTTTGGGCTTGTGTTGCTGATTACGGTCAGGGTCAAACCCTGTTTTAGGCCGCCTTGTGTCTGACCGCTCAGGTTTAACATCG
>JAICXG010000238.1 GCA_025980625.1 Chthoniobacterales bacterium | reverse complement strand
TGACGAATGACGAAGCACGCAACACAAAGCAATGCTGAACAGGAATGACGAATTTTGACGCCGCGCTCCCGTCGTCATTCGGATTTCGTCATTCCTTCGTGCTTCCGGTTTCGCATTTGCCCACAGCGCATCCGGGCGCCGCGGCGCGTGCGAAGCGTTTGCGTGATTCGAGCGCTGCGGCCAATCGAAGCCCGCGAACCGGGCATGCAGAAAATGCCCGGCTGGCTAAGCGGAGCGATCGCGGGTGGCGTTTTCATTGGACTTGTTTTGCTGGAACTTCGCCGGCCATTACGCAAGGGCGAGAGCGAGCCAAAGCTGCGCCGCAACCTCCGCAACATGGCTACCGCCGGAGTGAGCGCGATCGCGGTAATGTTGACGGCGACGCCGGTGACGGTGCCACTAACTCGATTCGTGCAGCGACGAAAATGGGGTCTAGTGAAATGGCTGTGGCTACCGCTTTGGCTCGAGGTGCCGGTCGCGCTCGTGCTGCTCGATTACCTCCTTTATCTCTGGCATGTCGCCTTTCACAAAGTGCCGTTCCTCTGGCGATTTCACCAGGTGCACCATGTCGATCTCGATATGGATGCCTCGACCGCGATTCGCTTTCACTTCGGCGAAATGGTGATGTCGACCGTGCTTCAGGTTTTCCAGATTCTCACGATCGGGGTATCGCCGCTCACTTTCTCGATTTGGAACACGTGGCTGCTAAGCGAGATTGCGTTTCATCATTCGAATGTCGCGCTTCCGTTTCGCATCGAGCGTTGGTTGTGTCGTTTCATCGTCACGCCGCGGATGCACGGAATCCATCACAGCATCGTACCGGAGGAAGTGAATTCGAACTGGTCGAGCGGCCTGACAGTGTGGGATTGGCTGCACGGCACGCTGCGGCTGAACGTGCCGCAGAATCACCTCACCCTCGGGGTCGCGGCTTTTCCTGAGGTCGAGCAGGTGGTGTTGCCGCGGCTGATGGAAATGCCGTTCGCCGAGCAGCCGGAGACACCCTGGCTGCGGCCGGACGGAACGATTCCCTACCGACAGGAAGCACTCCCGCCTAACGAGCTGCAACTCGTCCCGGAAACAGCGAGCGTGTTGCGGCGCGATTCACCGGCGACGCGACGGCTTTGATGCCGGTAAGAGGTTGTGTTCGCAAAGACTGATTGAGCTTGCAGCCAACACAGCACCTCTTCAGGCTTGCGATTGCTCGGCACTCGCAATGATAGGACGCGATGACTAGACCCAATTTTGGGGAGCAAGGTTAGAGGCTTCGAGGAACCGAGCCGGCTCAGATTGATAAACCAAATGATGAAGGATCAGAAGATGCAGCGCGCCGAGCCGATGTGTGCGCTGGATCCCCTGCTGCTTATCCCACGGATCGAGTATGTGCGGGAGATCCATGACTTTGTCCTGGCGCGGGACGAGACTTATACGCTTGTCATCCTCGACATGAAAAACTTCCATGTCGTCAATGATGTCTATAGCTACGACACGGGGGACCGGGTGATCGCCAGCTTCATGCGCAAGCTTCGCTCCCGCCTACCGCAAGGCAGCGTGAGTCTGCGCTTCCGCCATGGAGATGAGTTCTTGTTCTTTGTCCCGCTGGAGCGTGCCGCCGCGGTAAAGCACTTTGAGTCGTTCCGGCAGGATTGCGAAGCGACCCCGGCTCTGACTCTGGGCGGCGGCGAGCTGATCCTTGTTTCCTATCGATTTGCCGTGATTGAATTGATCGAAGCGGAGAAGATGGAGGCGATGTTATTGCGCGCGGAAAAGGCTTTGCGGGAAGTTAAGGGACAAGGCAGCCCGCGCGGCTCGGCAGCAATGATATGAGTCCTGCAAGTATCGAGTTACTCAAGGTCATCCTGGGTTTTATCGCGAAGATCGCCTATCCTCTGGTCCTGGCCTTGTTCCTGGTCCTTTTCCGCCGGGAGATCGCGAGCGTCGGTAGGATGTTGCTGATCTTCGGACAGAAAATTACAGGTGGGATCGAGCGCGGTGACCTGGCCCTGAAATATGACAAATGGACTCTTGAAGCGGCGCAGAAGGTACGGAGCGAAAACCTGGACTCGGCCGCGCGAACCATCCAGGAACTTCTCTCGCCAGCCGCTCCCCTTGCCCTCGGCTATGTGGATAATTTTCTGGGTGGCTTTGTTATCGGGGAGACTGGGTGTTTTAAGTACGAGCGCGCGGACGAACTAAGGCCATATCGGATGGTAGATATCTTTACCGTCTATATTCCACGGACATTGGAGGACATCGAAAGCACTTCACAAAGTCTGGTGCACGATGTCTACGGGAAAGCCGGCACTAAGAATATCTCGATTCAGTCGAAGTATGGGCGGGCCTTCACCGGCTTTGCCGTGCTGCATGGAGATACCCTTTACCCGGTGGATGTGCCGAAGACACTAACCTCGATTCAGCATGTCTTTAACTATCGCGGGGAGCAGTTACGGATAGGTGGAATGAAGGCGGAGGACATCAAGCGGCTGGAGGAACAAAACCTGACCGATTTTGCCAATATCGTGAAGGAAAGAACGAAAGCGCTCCAGCAGTCCGGCTGTATCCGGGTGGTACGAAAAAGCGAGGTGCTCTTTTCAGAACATCACGAGTGAGGTGGCTCAACTAAGTCTTAGCTGGCGGCGCCGATCTGATGTTGTAACCGGTTCAAGCGCTGCCCGACGCGCCCGCGCATTCCGCCTAACGACTCATCGAAGTGGACGAACTCGTCGCCGGAAGTGTTATCGATCCCGGTGAGTTCGTTGCTCGGGCAATAGCGCGTCACGCCCGTCGCGACATTCGCCAGCCCCCAGGCACCAAGCAGCCAGCGCCAGCCCGCGAGCTTCGGAAAGAGGAGCGCGAGACCGATCGCGATCGAGCCGAGACCGATCCGGAAAATCTGTTCACGTGGTCCAACGTTCTGTTTCATTTCGAACAATCAACCCTTTCCCTTTTCGTTCGGATTTCCTCAGCTCGCCGGACTTGGTTGGGTTCAACCTCGCCGGACATTCCAGTCTTCCAGCAGTTGCGACGGAATCTCTTTCAGGAACCGCGATGGGCGTTGAAACATATCGCCGTAACCGGCATTCAGCCGCATGTGCGGGTAGGTCAGATAAAGCTCGTCCTTGGCCCGCGTGATCGCGACATAAAAGAGACGACGCTCTTCCTCGATCGCCTCGGCGGTTTCGAGCGAGCGCGAGCTGGGGAACATCCCGTCGGTCAGCCAGATGACGAAGACAGTATGGAACTCGAGTCCTTTCGCCTGGTGGACGGAGGAAAGATTGAGCGCCTCCTGCTCGTTAGGCTGCGCCACTGCCGGCTCGGCGTCGACGTTACTGATGAGCGCGAGTTGCGAGAGGAATTCGTTCGCGTCTTTGAACTGCCGGGCGAAGGCGGCGAGCTGGTTCAAGTCTTCCTTGCGCAGCTCGTAATTTGCGAAATTGGCCTTGGCGTAATCGTCGTAGATCGCTGCCACGATCGCAGTGATCATCTCGCTCGGCGCGATCGGCTCGCCGTTAGGCGCGATCTCGTCCAGCGTGTCGAGCAGTTGCTGCCATGATTTTTTTGCCCGCGCGCTCGCCGGCATGCCGGCCATGCGGTCGTTCCACGAAGTGATGACGGCGTTTTCGTTCAACGTTTGTTCCCACTTGCTCCAGAGAATGTCTGCGCTCTTCCCGCCGATCCCGGGGAGCAGCCGGACCATGCGCTTGAAGGCGACTTCATCGTGCGGATTGGCGACAAAGCGGATGAAAGCCGCGACATCCTTGATGTGCGCCTGTTCGAAAAAGCGAATTCCACTTGTGATTTGATAAGGAATGCCGCGCCGCGACAACTCGAGCTGCAACTCGACGGCGTGATAATGCGCGCGATAGAGCACGGCGATCTCGTTCAGGTCGACACCTTCATCGCGCAACTCGAGAACGCGTTGGGCAACAAACTGCGCCTGTTCGCTCCCGGTGTTCAAAGCCACCAGCGCCGGCCTTAAGTCCTTCGTTAGGCGGACGGCGCTCAGATTTTTCCGAAACTGCCGCACGTTTTGCGCGATCGCGGCGTTCGCCACCTCGAGGATCTCGGGCACGCTCCGGTAATTCAGCTCAATCTTGAAGACCTGCGCCTGCGGGTAGCGCTTGGGAAATTCGAGGATGTTTTGGAAATTTGCGCCCCGCCAGGAGTAGATCGACTGCGCGTCGTCTCCCACCACCATCACGTTCTGGTGCTCGGCTGCGAGCAGGTCGATAAAGTCGGCCTGGATCTTGTTCGTGTCCTGGTATTCATCGACGAGGATGAACTGGAATTGCCGGCGATAAAAGGCCGCGATCTCCTCGTGCTCCTTCAGCATTCGGAGCGTCTTCTCGAGCAGATCGTCGAAGTCGAGTGAGTTGGTCGATTTCTTCCGTCCTTCGTAGCGTGTCTGCACCTCCTTGATCTGCTCGAGG
>JAICXG010000275.1 GCA_025980625.1 Chthoniobacterales bacterium | reverse complement strand
CTCACGAATAGCATGACCGGCGGGCAGCTTGAGGCGTTGGCGATCAGAGTCATGGGAGAGGCCGCCTCCTGTGTCCCATACCATTGCATCATCAGGTGCGTGTTGGTATAATTTTCGATGATATCAACGTAAGTGCTAGCCTGGAAGGTTTGGCCGTCATAATCGCGTGAGCCAAGATCGTAGGTACCTGATAACCCGACCACCGCTTTAATCTTGAGCCGGACATCATTATTCCAGAGGGTGACCGCGCCGCTGGCGGAATCGAGCGCGACCCAGAGCGCATGACAGGCGCCCGAGGAGCCGCCAATCAGGTAGATGCTCCCATTGCAATCAGCGTCGTCGAGCGCGGCGAGAATCTGGCGCTTGGTGTCATCAGTCTGTTCGGGCGGGCGGCCGGATTCGGCAGGGCGGTCGGTCTGATCCTGGCCGGTGCCATGGGGCTGGCCGTCGAGGTAGCCGGGAGGCGCAAGGCGGTGTTCAACTTGAAAGACGAGGAAGCCGGCCTGCTGAAGATCGTAGGAGGCCCAACGCTCGCTTGTGACTCCTGCATCATCGGCGCCTTTGAATTCGGCCGGTGGAATCAAGAGCACCGTCGGGTAGGGACCCGGACCGTAGATGGCAGGGTCGGGTGCGAAACGATAGCGCTTGAGCATCGTTTGATCGCCAGGCTAAGCATTGCCAAGCGTCTCTTCCGCCGTGAGCGTGACCGGCATATTTGGCGGGCAATCTTCTGCTGAGCAAAACGCGCTGCTAAGAATCAGCGCGACCGAGGAAACGCACACCTGAAACTTACTCTGAAGGGCGCCATTCCTTCCGATCGCGCGAGAGGCAGCTGTGTTACATCACCGCCCGATGTCAACGTGCCGGCTACAACCTCTTCCCTTCAGCGGTATGCATAGCTTCAACGTTCCCGCGCATAGCAACCAAGGATAGATTGTTTTGCATCCGTCGGGACGCGGTTACTTCGAGGGGACAAGCGGGCGTAACACCACCTCGCCCATCTCCAGCCGCAAAGCATTGCGCGCGACCTCGAGAAAAACATCCGGCGGATCGGTCAGCGCAACGGCTAGCTCGCCTTTCGTGCCTGGGTTGGCTTGCAGATTTTCTTGCCTGAGCAAATGAGAGACCGCACGGGCGCAGTTCTCAGCCGAGTCCACCAGCCGGACCGAGTTGCCGAGAAATTTTCCGATCGCGTTGCGCAGCAGCGGATAGTGCGTGCAGCCGAGCACGAGCGTGTCAATTCCATCCTCGACCAAGGGCTGAAGATATTGCCTCACAACTCGATCGGTGATCTCGCCCTCAAGCCAGCCTTCTTCGATCAGCGGGACGAAGAGCGGACAGGCCCGCGCCGAAACCTGCACCGCCGAATCGAGCGCGCGGATGGCGCGCTCGTACGCGCCGCTCCTGATCGTCGCCCGTGTCCCAATCACGCCGATGTGGCGGTTGCGCGTCGCGGCGACCGCGGCTTCTGCGCCGGGCCGGATCACGCCGACGACTGGCACAGCGATGGTCCTTTCCAGCATCGTTAGGGCGAGAGCCGACGCGGTATTGCAGGCAACGACGATCGCTTTGCAGTTTTGCTCGAGCAGCATGCAGGTGATCTCGAGGCTGTAACGCTCGACCGTGGCGGCACTTTTCCCGCCGTAGGGCACGCGCGCGGTGTCGCCGAGATACTGGATTCGTTCGTTAGGCAAAAGTTCGCGCAACGCGCTCACCACCGTCAGCCCGCCGATCCCGGAATCGAAAACGCCGATCGGTTGGTCGCGCCGATTCATGCCTAGATCCGCGCGCCCTCCGGGGCGGTGAAGTCCGACGGGGGCGCGCTCCCGGTGTTGCGCGTCGACGCCGGCTCGAAAAGGACGACCTCGGCCTCCTCGCCGGCCGCGGTCCGATGTTCAACGCCGTGCGGCACGATGAGAAATTCCCCCTCGTTCACCTCGACGACTCGATCGCGAAATTCGACCCGCATCCGACCGCGCCAGACGAGAAAAAGCTCGTCCTCGCGTTCGTGATGGTGCCAGGGGAAGACACCCTGGAATTTCACCAGCTTCACTTCCTGGCCGTTGAGCTCGCCGATGATTTTCGGGCGCCAATGTTCCGCAAAAGCGCCAAACTTTTCCACCAGGTTCACCTTCTCCATCGGCCGCAAAGTTAGCATATCGTGGGACGAATCGGAGGTCAGGCATCTTGCCTGACTCGGCCGGCGGGCATCTTGCCTGCCGCATTGCGCGCGATTTACCCGACAGGCTGGAAGCCTGTCTGCCGAGTCAGGCAGAGATGCCTGACTTCCGGCGTTGCAATAGCCCCGCGCTCTTCGATCATTCCTCCCCATGGCGGAGATTCCCAAGGCTTACGAACCGCAGGCGGTTGAGGCGAAATGGTATGCGCGCTGGGTCGTGGAGGGCGATTTCACCGCCGACCCCGCCTCGCCGAAGCCGGCGTATTCGATCGTGATTCCGCCGCCTAACGTCACCGGAGTGCTGACGTTAGGCCATGTCCTCAACAACACCATTCAGGACATTCTCGCCCGGCGCGCGCGCATGCTCGGGCAGGAAGTGCTCTGGCTGCCGGGCGTCGATCATGCCGGGATCGCGACCCAGACCGTGGTCGAGCGCCAGTTGCGCAAGGAGGAAAAGAAGACCCGGCACGACATCGGGCGCGAGGAGTTCGTTAGGCGGGTTTGGGCCTGGAAGGAAAAACATGGCGGCATCATTATCGAGCAACTGAAACGGCTTGGCTGTTCCTGCGATTGGTCACGCGAACGTTTCACGATGGACCCGGCCTACTCGCGTGCGGTCCAGCGCACCTTCGTTGATCTTTATCGCAAAGGACTGATCTATCGCGGCCGGCGGATGGTGAACTGGGACCCGGTCGCTCTGACTGCGCTCTCCGATGAAGAAGTAATCCCGAGGGCGCAGAAGTCGTCGCTTTATTATGTCCGCTACGAACTCGTCGAACGGCCGGGCGAGTACATCGAAGTGGCGACAACCCGGCCGGAAACCATCATGGCGGATGTCGCCCTGGCGGTGCATCCGGATGATCCGCGCTATCACGCGTCGTTAGGCAAAAAGGTCTGGCGCCCGCTCGATCGCGCTCAGATTCCGGTGATCGCGGATGAGGCGATCGATCCGGAGTTTGGCACCGGAGTTTTGAAAGTAACGCCGGCGCACGATAAACTCGATTTCGAGATCGGTCAGCGCCATCGCCTGCCGGTGATCGATGTTCTCCACCCGGACGGGACGATCAACTGCCCGGCGCTTCCGCAGCTCGACGGGCTCGATCGTTTTGTCGCGCGCAAAAAAGCGGCTGAGCTCCTGGCCAATGACGGAGTCCTCGCAAAAGAGGAACCGCACGAGAGCACGGTTGGTTTCAGCGAGCGCGCCGGGGTGCCGATCGAGCCGCGGCTGAGCGAGCAATGGTTTTTGAAATATCCGAAAGTGGCGGAAGCGCGGGCGGCGGTCGGGCCTAACGAGCAAATCCATTTCCGGCCGGAACGGTGGACCACGGTTTACCAGCACTGGCTCGACCACATCCAAGACTGGTGCATCAGTCGCCAGCTTTGGTGGGGCCATCGCATCCCGGTCTGGTACGCGCGCGATGATGCGGAGAAGATCTACGTCGAGACCGAGCCGCCGCCCGATCCGGAAAATTGGGTCCAAGACCCGGACGTTCTCGATACCTGGTTCTCGAGCTGGCTTTGGCCTTTCGAAACCATGGATGAAGCGACTCGGGCAAAGTTTTATCCGACAAGCGATCTCGTGACTGCGCCCG
>JAICXG010000110.1 GCA_025980625.1 Chthoniobacterales bacterium | reverse complement strand
TTCTCGGGATTATTGGACCGAACGGCGCCGGCAAAACAACCGCGCTCAATGCCATTCTGGGTCTCACCTCATATGAAGGCGGACTGACCGTGCTCGGGCGCGACCCATGGAACGCGCGCGAAGAACTGATGCGCGAGGTCTGTTTTATTGCCGATGTCGCGGTCTTACCGCGCTGGATTCGTGTCTCGCAACTGCTCGACTACGTGGCGGGGGTGCATCCGCGATTCGATCGCGGGAAAGCGGAAGGGTTCCTGGCCCGGACAACCATCAGGAGGGCAAGCAAGGTGAGGCAGTTATCCAAAGGCATGGTAGCGCAATTGCATCTCGCCTTAGTCATGGCGATCGACGCGAAGTTACTCGTGCTGGACGAGCCGACACTTGGCCTTGATATCCTTTTCCGGAAACAATTCTATGAGTCGCTGCTCAATGATTACTTCGATCACCGCCGCACGATCGTAGTCACAACTCATCAGGTGGAAGAAGTGCAGGATGTTCTGACCGACCTGATGTTCATCGAGCGCGGCCGGATTGTGCTCGAATGCAGCATGGAAGATTTCGATTTGCGCTATGTCGAAGTGATGGTGAATCCGGAACAGGTTGCTGAAGCACGCGCCATGAAGCCAATGCATGAACGACCGGTCTTCGGCCGGACTGTCTTATTATTCGACGGCGCCGATCGACAACGCCTGACCGAGCTCGGCGAGGTCCGCCGACCCAGCATTGCCGATGTCTTTGTGGCTGTGATGGCAAGAGATCAGACACAAAAATCGGAGATAGGAAGTCTGAACTCGGAGTTAGCCGAATGAATACTGAATCGAATGCAATGATGACCGGGACAGCGGTGCCCGCCAATCGAGCATCGATACGGCCCTTTTACTGGTCAGTCTGGCGCGAATTGTGGGAGAACCGCGCGATCTACATCGTGCCGCTGATCGTCGGCGCGGTTCAGGTGTTCGGTTTCGCAATTAGCACGATCGGTTTGGCGGAACGGCGACGCGCAGTGCTCTTGCTCGACCCGACGAAGCAACGCGCCGCGATCGGAACCCCTTACGACATCGTGGCAGTAATGATGATTTTCACCGTCTTCATTGTCGGCCTGTTTTATTGTCTCGACGCGCTTTACGGTGAGCGTCGCGATCGCAGTATTCTTTTCTGGAAATCACTGCCGGTCTCGGACCGCACGACGGTGCTATCGAAATTGACCATTCCTTTGGCGATCCTGCCATTGATCGCCTTCGTGACCGTGGTTTGCGTGCAGTTGCTCATGCTAGCAATAACCGGGGCAAACCTGATAACCCACGGAATGAGTGCGGCATCGACCTGGAGACACTTTCCGGTATTTCAAAACTGGATCGTGCTGTGCTACGGCCTGATTGTGATTGCGCTCTGGCATGCACCGATCTACGGCTGGGCGTTGCTTATCTCCGGTTGGGTGCGGCGAGCGACATTCCTTTGGGCAGTGTTACCGCTGATCGCGATCCAAATCTTCGAGAAGATCACATTCGGCACGACACATTTCTCAGCCCTGCTGAATGACCGCTTGTTTGGGTTCGCCCCGGCGGCGTTCGACTTTCAAGGCCGCCAGCATCCGACGATTGATTCACTCGTCCAACTCACGCCAGGAAAGTATCTCAGCACAGTCGAGCTTTGGATTGGACTCATCGTCGCCGTGGCATTTATCACTGCCAGCATTCGGCTGCGCCGTTATCGCGGGCCTATTTGAGCAGCAAAGAAACGAGACCCATGCAACCGCGGCAGAAAACCAGAGCAGGCGGGCCAAGGCCGCTAAATGTAAATGAGGCTGAATGGCTCCGTCACGACCATCGAGAGGTAAATCGCGCCGGCAATATGAGCGGCTTTCTTGATTGAGCGCAACGTTAGGCATGAAGATCAAACGACTTATCAAATGGAGTTTTCTTTTTATCCTGGCCGCGGTCGCGACCTGGATTTTCATCGCCTATTGGAGATCGACGAACGACTGTGAGCGGATCACCGCGGCTCCAAATAACCCGATCAGCGCGATCATTAGTTGTGAGTACGGGGTAGATAACCTCAAGCTTGCCAAGATCGAAAAGCCGGCCCCGGCTGACAATGAAGTGCTCGTCCGCGTCCGCGCCGCTTCACTCAATCCCGTGGACGGACACACAATCAGAGGCGGATGGCTAATGCGTCCGATGAGCGGTATGCGCAAACCCAGCAACACGCGATTCGGGACCGATTTCGCCGGTGTTGTTGAGGCGATTGGCAAGAGGGTAACGAACTTCAAACCGAGCGACGAGGTCTTCGGAGCCAAAAACGGAGCGCTGGCCGACTACGTTTGCGTTAAGGCCGATCGCGCCATCGTCGCGAAACCGAGTAAGATCACCTTCGAACAAGCAGGTTCGGTTGGAATCGCGGGAGTCACCGCGTTGCAAGGTTTGCGCGACAAGGGCCGCATTCAGGCTGGTCAAAAAGTTCTGATCAACGGCGCCTCCGGCGGCGTTGGCACTTTTGCTGTCCAAATTGCGAAAGCATTCGGCGCCGAAGTCACCGCTGTTTGCAGCACGCGCAATGTCGATCTTGTAAGATCGATCGGCGCAGACCGCGTCATTGATTACACCAAGGAAGATTTCACCAAGGCGGATCAGCGTTACGACATGATCTACGATTTGGTCGGCAACCATTCTTTCTCCGAACGGCGGCGGATTTTGACCCCGAAAGGCATTTGCGTCCTCGCCGGAATTGGAGGTGCCGGCGTTCACCCGGAAACGTTAGGCCGCATCGGCCGAAACTTCTGGGATGCTTTCTTATCAAATTTCAGCAGGCGAAAATTCGTTTTCTATATCGCAAGACTGACGAAAAGTGATCTGAATGTTCTACGCGAACTGATGCAGTCGGGAAAAGTGACCCCGGTCATCGATCGCACTTACAAGTTGAATCAGACGGCGGAGGCGGTGCGCTACATGGAAGAAGGTCACGCCCGCGGAAAAATCGTCGTCACGGTTGATTAGCGGCGGCTACACGAAAAAAGACTTTACCAGACGCGAGGAGTGTTATGACTATGTGACACGCACTGGCATGAACGCACTAAAGAATTACCTCTATGCTACCAACCAGAATTCCGCTAAACGTAGTTCAACCCAACAACCTCCTTTATGAAACTGAGCCGTATTCTAAGAAACATTCTCAAATGGACCTTCCGATTAGTCTTGCTTGTCCTCGTCGTAGCGTTCCTGCTGATTTTCATCGCCTATTGGCGATCGACCAATGATTGTAAGGATCTCACGGCCGCGCGCGGCACGACGATGAAGGCAATTGTCTACTGCGATTACGGTTCGCCTGATGTTCTCAGGATGATCGATATCGCGAAGCCGGTGCCTAACGACAACCAGCTTCTGGTAAAAGTTCACGCGGCGGCGGTCAACCCTTACGATTGGCACTTTCTCCGCGGAACGCCTTACATCATGCGCTTGGGTGTTGGCCTGAGAAAACCGAAGAACCCGCGACTCGGAGTTGATTTCGCAGGAACGGTCGAAGCGGTTGGTAAGGATGTGGCGCAGTTCAAACCAGGCGACGAAGTATTCGGCGGAAAGACCGGCGCTTTCGCCGAGTATGTCTGTGTTTCCGAGAAAGGGGTGGCCTTGAAGCCACCGAAGATCACATTTGAACAGGCCGGCGCGGTTGATATCGCCGGCCTGACTGCGTTGCAAGCGGTTCGGGACAAGGCAAAGGCCTATCCCGGGCAGAAAATCCTGATTAACGGCGCATCGGGAGGCGTAGGCACATTCGCGGTTCAGATCGCGAAATCATTTGGGGCGGAGGTGACCGGGGTATGCAGCACTCGCAATATCGCTCTTGTGCGCTCGCTCGGCGCGGCTCACGTGATTGATTATACCAAAGAAGATTTCACAAAAGGTGTGCAGCGTTATGAAGTGATTCTGGACAATGTCGGCAATCAGCCGCTCTTAAGCATGAGACGCGCTTTGTTTCCGAACGGCAGATACATCATGATCGGCGGTGGAGGAACAGCCGACCAGGGTTTGTTAGGGCCGCTGGCTCGTCCGCTCAAGGCAATGGTCTTGTCGCCGTTTATGAGCCAGAAGATGGAGATGATGATGGCCGATCCGACACAAAAGGACATGATCCAACTGGCCGATCTCATGCAAGCCGGGAAAGTGACACCAGTCATCGACCGCCGCTATAAGTTGAGTCAAGTTTCAGAGGCGATCCGATACTTGGAACAGGGACACGCTCGAGGAAAAGTTGTGATCGACGTGCCCTGAGGGTGCGCCATAGCCAGTCTCGGAACCCGCTCCATAATGCTTTTTCCGCCTAAGCCGAGCCGACTACGGAATATCGTAAGCTTCCACCAGCGCGACCCCGGTCGTGCTGTTGGCGCCGCGAACAATCGCTGTGTAACTGGAAGGTGACAAGGTCGTGACAATGACCGACTCGCGGTCATCACTTGGCGCCAAACCGGTTGCCTCGACTTCCGCTTCGTTCTCTTTCCAGTTATCGTTTGTTTCAAGAAGCACCCCGTTGCTGTCATGTAACTCAAGCACCGGATCGAGTAATGGGTTGGAGATACCCGCGCCTGCGAGTGAAGGTCCGATTGCCCGAATAACAATCTGCCGCGGTTCCATCCCGCCGAGAATGAAACCGCCGATCATGATGTCGTCGCCGGTTTGGACGAAGCCGCGAGTCGAGATATTAACCGGGTTAGCGGGCGCGGAAGATCCAGTCGCATATAGCTCGACTAATCCTATGCCTGCGCTTGCGGCAGCATCCTTTAAGATAGTAGTGTAACTTCCGGGTGCTAACTGAGCCAGGAGCGCCGATTCGGCAGGATCCTTGGGCGCGAGAGCCAACGCGCTGATGGTGGCGGCGTCGGGGCTTTGCCCCCAGTCATTGTTAGAGGCAATCAGCACGCCCGCGCTGTCGTGTAACTCGATCGTCGGGTCAGGCAGAGTCTCACTCGCCGGGATTCCGCTATTCAGAAGGGAAGGTCCAAGGCCGCGGAGCACAACCTGTTTCGAATCGCTGCCGGTCAGAATAAAACCGCCGATGAGAACACTGTCGCCGGTCTCGACTTTTAAGCGCGTCGACAGGTTAAGAATGCCGGGCGCAACTGCAATCGGCGCGAGCTTATATACGACGCCGTCCTCTGAGCTATCGCCAAGCACATAGACCTCGCCGTTTTCATCCTCGCCAAATCCTTTTAGGAATTTCGTAAAGCCGCCGGCTGGGTCGGCGACCCGTAACTCGTGGATGAGTCCGTCGAAGGCTGAGTAGAAGAGACGACCGCTCGAGCCGTTTGCGTAGTCGCCGAAGACATACATACCCTCCAATGCCGGCACACTCGCGCCATGATAGACAAACCCGCCGATGACTGCACTGCCGTCGTTGTGAGTGTATTCAAGCGCCGGATTGATTAACGAAGGATCAGGCGAAGGATCCTCGGCGATCGTGCCGTCAGTCGGATCAAAGAGAAAACTGCCTTCTTTGCGACTCCAACCATAGTTCTTGCCCGGCTCGACGAAATCGATCTCCTCGATGTTATCCTGGCCGACATCGGCGGCGATGAGTCGATTGGCCGACTGGTCGAAAGAGAAGCGAAACGGATTGCGCAGCCCATAAGCATAGATCTCATGCCGCGCAGTGCCGCTGGTAATGAAAGGGTTCCCGGCTGGAACGCGATACTTGCCGCTGGCGCTGATCGGATCGGCGCTGCCGGTCGTGAGGGCGGGGTCGAGCGGGTCAATCCGCAGAATCTTACCGAGGACAGTGGTGAGATCCTGGCCGTTTCCAAGTGCGGGGTTATGACCGTCACCGACGTCATTCGCGCCGCCGCCGTCCCCTAACGAAATGTAGAGATAGGGCTCACCCGGGCGAAAAGCCATGCCTCCGCCATTGTGATTGCTCTGCGGCTCATCAATTCGCATTACTTCACGGCGCGTTGCCGGATCGGCGACATCAGGGTTAGTGAGTGAGACCTGCCATTCCGCGACCACGCTCTGGTGATCGAACGGGCCGCTCTTCGGGACGGTGAAATCGGCCGGAGCCGAGACAGGCTCGCTGGTGTAGGTGTAGAATTTTCGATAGCCGGGGCTGCTCGGATCGTTGTAGCCAGGGTGAAAAGCGAAGCCAAGAAAGCCGCGCTCGCCCGTGGAATCGATCAAGCGAGCTGAGGCATCGAGAAACGGGGTTGCGAGCAGGAGATCGTTTTTGATCACGCGAATGAAGCCGGTTTGCTCATCAACAAAGAGCCGCCCGTCGCCTACCGACGTCAGATAGTTAGGCGCACTCAGGCCACTCGCGATTTGCTGAAGGTTCACTTCGATCACACCCGGCGCGATTGGAGGAACCGGCGTTGACCACGGGCTCGGACTTGGCGAAGGCGAAGGGCTGGCGGTTGGACTGGGCGATGCCGTTGGAGAGGGCGACGCGCTGGGACTTGGCGATGGTGACGGAGAGGATTCCGCAGCGACAATGACCGTGCCGATCATGTTACAGCAGCCGCCGTGAACGCTGCAGTAGTACGGGAATGTGCCGGTGGTAAAAAACTCGTAGGTGAAACTGTAGCCCGTCTGATGGACATCCGAGTTCCAAAGGCCGGAGGGATGACCCGGAATGCCGGAAGTCGTGCTATGAAAGCTGGAATCCCAATTCCATTCGATCTTGTCACCCGGCTCGATCGTGACTGTGGCGGGAACAAACGTATCCCCGTTCTGCCCGACATGGACGATGGTGGTCTTGCCTAACGAGAAGTGACTAAGAACGAAAAGCAAAGCCGCGCCCAGACTTAGCGCGATATGTCGTGAGATTGATCCCATGGGCTTGATCGTGAGCGGGATAGTGTGGCCAGCCTTCCGGCAAAAGCGACTCAGGAATAGTAACGTAAACGTTACCATTCAATTCTTCCCTCAGAAACGCAGGGTGAACTGGGCCGCGAAGGTGCCCTTGGTGCGATCCGAGACGAAATCGCCTCGGGCAATGCTGTATTGCAGCTTGAGCTGAGTATGCGCGGTGAAACGATACCCCAGGGCCAGGTCAACCCGGGAAACGTCGTGGGCCTCGGCAATCGCCTGGCCTGTCGGGTCAGCCCCCGAATCGAAGAACTCCTGGTTCCAGCGCAGGGCTGCAAAGAGCTGCGGGGTGAGCTTGTATTTCAGCTCGATGTAGTAGGCGAAAACATCTGCATTCCCGAGCCGCGGAATTTCAAAGCGCGATTCGAACGCTTCCGCCCAGAGCTGTAAGTGACCGCGCGCATAACTGATGTCCTGGCCGAGAAGAAACTGCTGATACTCCCCTAAGTCGCTTTCCTGCGCCAACGGCCGCGCGTCGGAACGCAGATAGGGGCCTCTCGCGCCGGAGAAGCCGATGTTCCAGGCTTCGTTAGGCCGGACCCCCACGCGAAAATCGAAAGCCGGGTCGCTGAAGTCGTAGTCATACCAGGATTCCGGCCGCGAAGAAACACCCGCGTTTTTGACCTCGGCCGCGTATTCAAAAATGCCGATCCGGCCCGCGACAGAAGCGCCAATCGCATAAACCGGTCCCCAGATAATGGGTAGGAACTCATACTTATCGAAGCCCGGAACGAAGCGAAAACTTCGCGCCGTCAGGGGTATCTCCACATCGGAAACCAAGGTCGGATTCTCATAAGGTAACGGCGCATTGACAAAGGGATTCTCCCAGGAGAGATGGCGCGCGACCCAGCCACCGACGACGGTGGAGAATTTTCCGACCTGGAGATTGAAATGGCCGTCGCTCCAGGGCGTAATGCGAAGCGCGTATTCGTCCATCCGGGCCTGCCCGCCGAGATCCGTGGGATCGAATCCGGTGTCGAAGCGCGCCTGGGTGAAGAAGTAAACGTTCGCGCCTGCCTGGGCATCAAGGAAGAGACTAAGACGCGGCGCAAAGAGATTGTGACCCTCGGCGCGGATCAACCCGGGTGGTGGTTGCGGGAAATGATAGTACTCGAGGTCGAGTAATCCGCTTACCCGGGTGCGGAGCTGATCGTGCCAGAAGCTTTTCGTTAGGGCGTCGTCCACCAGGTCGAAGACATCCTCGGCTGCAAGGACCGGAGCGGTGAGCAAGAGAAGCCAAAGAGAGAGGGTGTGCTTCATCTGGCGGCCGCTACTGCTCGCCCGATCGGGGCTGCCTTGAGAAAGAGCGCGCTGAATTCCGTCCACTCGGCATCGGAGCGAAGGAGGCGCAGCTCGCCGCCGTGCAGGCGCACCAGCTCGCGTGCGAGATTCAAACCGAGCCCGTGACCCGCGATGTCCTCGCTCGCGCCGGCGCGATGGAATCGCTCGAAGACATAAGGCTGGGCTTCCGGCGGAATGCCGCAGCCGGTATTAGACACTCGAAATTCCACCTGGCCTTTCGCCGCCCGCGCCGTGATCCGAATCGTGCCGCCGGGGCGGTTGTACTTGCGCGCGTTATCGAGCAGGTTTTCCACGACGAGCGCGGTGAACTTCTTTTCGCCCGCGATCTGGAGATCAGCCGGGATAGTTGATTCGACTCGCAGGTCGGCTCCTTCCGGCATGGCCTGGAGGTCATCGATCCATTCCTCGACGAGATGAGTCAAATCCACATTCTCCATTCGTAAGCGCAACTTACCGGCGTCCATCCGGGAGAGGAGAAGTAAGTCTTCCACTACCCCGGTGAGTCGGTAAGTCTGATGGATGAGCTCGGAAATTTCTTCGTAGACTTCCCTCGGAAATCCGTCCCGCGCGAGCAGCGAGTCGAGCCCTGCGCGCAAGACCGTGATCGGGCTTTTGAGCTGATGGGAAGC
>JAICXG010000048.1 GCA_025980625.1 Chthoniobacterales bacterium | reverse complement strand
GGGCTGCACGGTGTCGATGTTGCCGACTTGGGAATTCATGATCGCGGTGACTTGCTGGCCGGCATCATCGGGATGGTCGAGCCCGAGGCTGTGTCCGAGTTCGTGAATCGCGACGCGGTGAAAATCTATCAGGCTGCTGTTAAGCGGGCCGCGATAGGAATCCCAGCTGAAGGCGGTGTTAAAAATGGTGTCGGTTTCTTCCATCACGGAGCCGCGGAAATTCAGGAGCGTGATCGCGAGCACGCCGGAGCCAAACTTGTCGCCAAAGATCGTATCGGAGAATTCGAGAGAATTCTCGTCGTCACCGGAGGTTGGCGTGACAGGGGAACTGAGAATGCCGGTGAGGTGCAGGTGCGCGAGATAAGTGTTCCAGACCTCGAGTGCGTCAGCGGCGGAGTCATTGAAAGAGGCGAAGCCATCGATCAATGGGTGCGGTCCGCCGAGCGACAACTGAAATTGGACCGTGCGATCGCGCGTCCAGGATTGTCCTTCGAGCGAGTAGGCGACGGCGGAGTGGAGAACAAGGCAGCCGAGGAGCGAAAGAAGCGCAGCTTTGAGTTTCATCGGCGGGAAGGGAGTGCATTATGCAGGAAAAAAACGGACAATCCACCCGACATTGAGAATCAGCTCTCCCATGTCGCGCCGGATTGCATCGTAACGAGGGGCGGCTGCGACGATTCGCTCCCGTTTGCGTCTGGAAAGGAAAGTGTGATCACGGTCCCTTTACCGATTTCGCTTTCAACCGCGACGTCTCCCCGATGAATTTGCATGATTGATTTGACGATCGACAGGCCAAGACCAGTGCCCTCTGAACCGCGCGACGCATCGCCACGGAAGAAGCGATTGAAGACATTTGGGATGTGATGGGCTGAGATGCCGCAGCCGGTATCAGCCACCGTCACCTCGCTGCCGCCGTTGCGCCGTCGCAACAAAACGCTGATTTGTCCGCCCGAGGGCGTGAAGCGGAGCGCGTTGGTGAGGAGGTTAATCATGGCGCGGCGAAAAAGGCCTGGCTCAGCGTAGATTTCTCCTTCGCCGCGGCACTGGATTGCGACCCCTTGGTCTTGCGCCACCGCTTCGTAGAATTCGCTGATTTCATCCAGTGCCGCCCGGCCGTCGAAGCGACTCAGCTTGAATGAGCCGGTCGTTTCCGCCCGGGCCAGGAAGAGCAGGTTGTCGATCATCCCCGAGAGTCGCTGCAATTCCTCGAGACTCGATTCGATGACCTCGCGGTACTCGTCGGCGTTGCGCGGCCGAGTCAAAATGCTTTCGGCTTCGCCCCGCAGGATGGCGATGGGGGTGCGAAGTTCGTGCGCGAGATCGGCGGAGAATTGCGAAAGTCGGGTGAAAGAATCCTCCAGCCGCGCGAGCATTTTGTTGAATCCAACGGCGAGCGGCTGCAGTTCGTCGGGCCAGCTGCCGAGCGGCACCCGCTCCTGGAGCCGTGTCGCGCCGGTGCGCTCCATCGAGTGACCGAGAGTTTTGAGCGGGCGCAGGATGCGTCGGGTCACGAGGAGCGCGATTCCCGAACAGGTCAGGACCGCGCAGCCAATCATGGCGGCGAGCAAACCGGCAAAGCGTCGGGCAAATTTTTCGTCATGCGTACGCTCCTGAGCGAGTTGAACCGTATAATGGTGAGCGCCGAAAGCGACTGGCGCGGTAACGAGCGCGAAGTCCTTACCCCGCGCAGTTTGGTGCATGACTGTGCGCGGTCGTTCTCCAGGGAGAGAAAGAGTTTTTGGAAAGACCTCAATCGCCAGTGAATTTCGCATGTTTGGACTTTCCGCGACGACCCGGCCCGCTTCGTCCAGCACGCGCACGGCGTAGCTTTTGTCGGCCGCGCGAATGATCTTCAGCTCGCGGTCGAGGGACTGCGGCCCGGCGTTGTCGGCCAGGATGTCAGCCCCAAGCGCGGCCAGCTTATCGGTGATGTAACGATCGTTGGTGTGGTCGAAGTGTTGCACCACCAGCCAATAGGCGCCGCCTAACAAAAAGAGGAGCAGGAGGGCGGCGACGACCGTAAAAAAGAGAACAAACCGCAGAGCGATCGACCCGCCACGGGTGGCGCGGGTTTCGAGCCCGAGCAGCGATTCAATCGGCTTTGAGGACATACCCGACTCCGCGGATCGTGTGGATCAACTTCTTCTCAAACGGGTCGTCCACTTTCGCACGCAATCGGCGCATCATCACGTCCACCACGTTGGTGCCGGTATCAAAGTTAATGTCCCAAACGTGCTCGACGATTTCCGTTCGCGAGACGATATCGCCGGGCGAGGAAGCGAGGAAGAGGAGAAGGGAAAATTCTTTCGGGGTAAGATTCAGGGCGGCGCCGCTGCGCGTCACTTTGTGGCGGCGTTGATCGATCTGCAGGTCGCCGACCGTGATCGTCTCGTCGCGCCGTTCGGGCGCGCGGCGCAAAAGTGAGCGCACCCGGGCAAGCAACTCGGAAAAATGAAACGGCTTCGTCAGGTAATCATCAGCCCCGAGGTCAAAACCTTTTACCCGGTCGGGCACACTGTCGCGCGCGGTGAGGAAAAGGACCGGAGTCTGGATTCCGGCATTGCGCAGCTCGGTCACCAGCGACCAGCCATCGCGCTTCGGCAAGAGCACATCAAGAATGATCAAATCCATTTTGCGCGCGAGCGCGTATTCCAAGCCTTGCTCACCGTTGTCCGCCACATCGACAACAAAACCTTGTTCCATCAGACCGCGACGTATGAAAGCAGCGATCTTTTGTTCATCTTCCACAATCAGGATGTGCATGCGTGTGACTAATCTCCCTGGCTTCCCTCCAGCATACGAGCGCGTCGCACCCAGAGCAATCCGGCGCAATGGACGAGAGTAACGATGTTTCTCCGCCGGAATCATGAACGGGAAATTACGATCGCGACAGATTCCTGGCGGCCGCTTCGACGACGACTCGGCTGCAATTACGGCAGACTGTGGCCGAGGTCTGTTTTCGCAATGGCGACATCAGCGTGTGTGATGCGTCCGTTCACGTCGAGGTCTTCGCGGAAGTTAGCGGTGCTCACTGGCGTGCCGACCTGGCCTTTTACCAGAGTCACGTCCGCGCGATCGACAAGCTTGCTCGCGATAGCATCACCGGCGAGCAGATTAAGGCTCACCGTCGCGTTGCCTAGTAACTGGCCGCCGCTTCCCGTCACATTACTCAGAGTCACGGTGATCTGCTGAACATCGGCGACCCCGCTGAGATTCACTGTCATCGTGTTCCCGGAGAAAACTGGAGAGCCGGCAACAGTGCCTACGCCCTGTGTGACAGCCGCACTCCCACTTAGGACGTCCGTGCTGAAGGTAAAGACGAGCGCGTGACTTCCATGAGAGCTTCGGCACTCGATTGCCGGCTCACCGGTAAGTGGCAACGCAATATCAAAGGCGCCTGCACTGCCGTGACTCTTGCGCGACACCGCGGCGGTAAGTGTGAGGGGAGCGGTGTTTTCGTAACGAGCGAGCGCAAATTCCACCGTCTTTTTCCCGGAGGTCGTCGCTTGGAAACCTGCCGCAACGATCTTCCCGTCCGGCTGCAAGACCGCGCTGTTCGCTCCGCCGTTGAGGTCACCAAAAGAAGTCCGCACTTCGCCGCCGCTGCCGAAGCTCGGATCCAGGGAGCCGTTTGGATTTAGGCGCGCGAGGAGAAAATCGGAGTCGGATGACTCACTATTAGGATAACCCACCGCAATGAGTTTGCCGTCGGCTTGCAGGAGCAGGCGGTAAGCGCTTTGGCAACAACTTCCAAAGTCAACCTGCGTGATCCCATTCGTGCCGAAGGTGGAATCGAGCACTCCATTGGACGTATAGCGGGCCAGGGCGAAATTCTGGACTCCGCCATTATGTGAAATTGCAAACCCGGCGGCGGCGATCTTTCCGTCAGATTGGAGAACGGCAGAGCGCGCCTGGTCGAAATTGTGATCGCCAAAATCGGTCCGAACCTTGCCGGCGCTTCCAAAGGTCGTGTCGATCGTTCCATTTGAGAGATAGCGCGCGGCCGCAAAGTCATAGAAGTTTGCCGGGTTCTTAGCCGAGCCTACAGCCACTATCTTACCGTCGGGCTGGATGAGAACCGAAAACGCGTCGTCATTGAATCCATCGAAATCGGTTGTGACCAGGCCGCCACTGCCAAAGGTGGAATCAAGTGTTCCATCCGTATTGAGACGGGCGAGCGCGAAGTCAGTATTAGATGAGTCATCGCTGGAAAAGTCGACGAAGTGAGTCCCGGCGACGATGATCTTGCCATCGGATTGCAAGGCAAGGGCGAAGCCATAGCTGCCCTGATCACCATATTCGAGCTTGACGATTCCGCCGCTGCCAAAGGAAGTGTCGAGCGTGCCGTTGGCGTTGTAGCGTGCGATCGTCAGATCACCGGCAAAGACAAAGAGTGGAAAGCTGCCCCCGGCAACTACGATCTTACCGTCCGGCTGAATGACTATGGCCGAGATGACCGCGGCCAGGCCAGGGAAATCGGTCGTCACTTTGCCCTGGGTGCCAAAGCCAGGGTCGAGCGTTCCGTCTGGGTTGTAGCGAGCGAGCGCGAAATCTTCCCCGCTGAAATCGTTGTTTGTGTAGGTTGTGCCGCCGACCACGAGTTTGCCATCGGACTGGAGCGCGACGGCATAGGCGATATCTGCGCTTCGTGCAAAGTCGGTTAGAACCTGGCCGCTGGTCCCAAAGGTCAGATCAAGGTCGCCGTCGTTCGCTTTGGCTGCGGGTGTGGCAATCACCAATAGACCCGCGATGGTTAGGATCGAGTTTCTCAGTTGCATAAGTCTCCTTTGGCTGATGCAAGTATGACAACCGGGAGCGGTCTGATTGCAAACGCGTTGCAGTAACAGTTCTGTTACTCGTGACGAGTGTCGCTCGATTCTCCTCCGAGCTTGTAACTCTGCGCCGAGTTAGCGGCCGTTGCCGAAGCATTATATCGCGCCGGCAAGCCAAGACGAACGTGTCGGACAAATGTCCTTAGGCCGCGACTGATCGTCGCTTCCGCTTCACCAATGTGGCCGTTTTGCGCGCCGTGGCCGAGCGACCGTTGCTCGCACCGGTCTTCTTCATCCCCGCGCGTTGCAGGCTTTGTTGCAAGACGGCGACCATATCGATCACGTTAGGCTGAACGCGCGCCGCCGCCGGCTTCGCCGCGGGCGCGCGCTTCTGCGCCTTTTCTTCGATCAATTGCAGGAGCGCGTTCTGGTATTGGTCTTTGTATTTGTGCGGTTCCCAGTCGCTCGTCATCGCGTCGATCAGGGCCGTCGCCATTTTCAATTCCTGCGGCGAAACCGCGCGCTCCGACCCACTGTTCAATGACTCCGGCTCGAGCACCTCCTGCGCGAAGTGCATCAGCTCGAGAATGAGAAAGAGACCATCGGGCTTAACCGCGGCGAGATACTCCCGTTTCTGGATCGCGACCTTCGCGATTCCGATGCGGCTGGATGTGGTCAGCGCCTTATGTAAAAGAGCGTAGGCTTTCTCACCGCCTTTCTGCGGCTCGAGGAAGTAGGGTTTGTAAAAGAACTTTGGGTTGATCTGCGACTGCTCGACGAAATCGGTGATCTCGATCGAATGTGTCGACTCGATCTGCACCTTCTCAAAGTCTTCATCAGAGAGGGTGACCCACTTGCCTTTCTCGTACTCGAAGCCTTTCACGATCTCGTCGGCCGGCACTTCCTTCTGGTCGGCCTCGGCGACTTTCTTATAACGGATCGGGCTCAGGTCGCTTTTCCGCAGCTGCCGGAAGCTGATCTTCTCCTCTTTTGTCGCGGGATAGACCGAGACCGGGATATAGACAAGACCGAAGTTGATGCTGCCTTTCCAAATTGCGCGCATGGTCTGAAAGGGTCAGCTATTATCAGGCCAGGTGTCAAGCCTAACGATGGCTCGGCTTCGGTCGGTGTTGAAGAAGCTGCGCGGCCGGCTTTGTTCAAGAACTTGAATCCGCGACCCAAGATAATCATGATCGGTGCGGGTGGGCGCCTCGGCGCCGCGCTCGCGCGAGAGTTTGCCCGGAGCTGCGAGGTGATCGGTTTTGGTCACACCCAGCTCGACCTGGCCGATCTGGATAAACTGCGCGCGACGCTGGCACCGATGCGTTTCGATGCCGTCATCAATGCCGCCGCCCTAACGAACGTGGATTACTGCGAAAACCATCGCGAGGAAGCGATGCGTTTGAATGCCGAGGCGCCGCGCGTCCTGGCTGAGATTTGTGGCGAGAAGCAGGCGCGTTTTATCCACGTCAGCACGGACTATGTCTTCGATGGTACGAAGCGCACGCCCTATGCGGAAGAGGACGCGGCCGAACCGATCAGCGTTTACGGCGAATCGAAGCGCGCCGGCGAAATTGGCGCGCTGAAGGCAAACGATCGCGCACTGATCATTCGCGTGTCGTGGGTGTTTGGACCCGATCGGCCGAGCTTCATCGATGCAATTCTCCAGCGGGCACGAAGCGAGGAAGAGGTCGCGGCGGTGGCGGACAAATTTTCCACTCCGACTTACACGCTCGATATTGCGGGACTGCTTCGGCCGCTTCTTCTCAGCGACGCAGTCAATGGCATTCTCCATCTCGCGAATCGCGGCGCTTGCAGTTGGCAACAGTATGCGCAATGGGCGCTGGATTGTTGTCATGAGCAAGGCGTGCCGATGAAGGCGAAATCAGTCGGCCCGCTGTCGTTAGGCGAGATGAAAAACTTTGTCGCCCGCCGCCCGGTTTACACCGTGCTCGCGACCGAGAGATACGAACAGTTGACCGGGCGCGCGCCGCGCGATTGGCACGACGCAGTCGAGCAATATGTGCGGGAGCATTACCGCGAGTGACCTCGTTCACGGTTAAATTGACAAACCTCGTCGCCCGGAATTCCTTCGCCTCTCCTATGCGAAAATTTCTTCTTCTTGCGCTCGCGCTGTTCGTCGTCGGATCAGTTCGGGGAGGAACGGAGGCGACGGCCGCGGCGACTGTTAGGCAGGATCTGATTAATCCTTTTGCCAAGGGCAGTCATGAATTCCAGAATGTCACCGGCGTCTTTTACTTCTTCGATCGCGGTGACAACGATGGCCCTTCGATCGATCTCGCGGTCGAAAGTGTCCGGCTCGGACTGATGTTGAGCAACCCCCGCGGCTCGGGCTTTCTCGCCGGCAACTGGGAGCTGCTCGGCGAAATGTTTGGCGGTGGCATTTTCCAGGGACCGGGCAGCGTCGAAGCTGGCGCGACGCTTTTCATTCGCTACAACTTCATTCAGCCGCGGGCGTGGGTGATTCCCTACATGCAGATCGGCGGTGGCGGCGTCTACACCGATATCTCCGAGCGCGAGTCGCGCGGCCTCGTTAGTCTGCCGGTCGAGTTTAATCTCCAAGGCACAGGCGGGCTGCGTGTCATGATCAATCGCCGCGCCTCGCTGGTGCTCGAGGCGGGCTATCGCCACATCTCAAACGCCTCGATCAAGCTCCCAAATCGCGGCGTCGATTCGGTCGGCGGCGCGGTTGGTTTCGGGTTCTTTTTCTAAAGCGGGCGCGCGGGTGACATCTGCGGCGAGATGATTGACAAGGCCGCGCGAGTATCGTTTCATCGCCCGCAGATGAAGAGAGTTTTTGCGGCTTGCGGGCTCGTCCTCGTTCTTCTCGCGCCCGGCATGCGGGCAGGCGTCGCGCAGCCGCTGGCCACGCCCACGCAGCGGGAGGTGAGGGACATGTTTGCCGCCGGCGCGAAGGAGTTTGAAGCTGTCAGCGGCGCCTTTTTCTTTTTCGACACAACGAAAAACAATCGGCCCGCGATCGATTACTCTCTCGAAAGTCTGCGCCTCGGCGTGATGTTGAACGACCCATGGCAGTTAGGCGTTTTGAGCGGCAACTTCGAATTGATGGGCGAGCTTTTTGGCGGCGGCGTGTTCGATGGTCCCGGCGATGTCCTCCTCGGTGGCAGCCTTGTTTTCCGCTACAACTTCATCCAGCCGCGGGCGCGCATCATTCCCTACATGCAGATCGCGGCCGGCGGCGTCTACACCAATATTCCAGAGAAAGAATCGCGCGGTCTCATCAGCCTGCCGGTTGAGTTCAACCTCCAGGCCGGAGTCGGCACCCGCATTCTTCTGGACGATCGCTGGTCGCTCATCATTGAAGGTGACTATCGCCACATCTCGAATGCCGAAATCAAGAAGCCGAATTTCGGGATTGATTCTGTTGGCGGAAATCTTGGTTTCGGTTTCTCTTTTTAGCTCGCAAATCCTATGAAATATCGCGTCATCCTCCTCTTTTTAGGCTTCTCGCTCGCCGGCAGCTTTTCTGCACCAGCCGCACTCACTTGGGAAAGCAAAGACGCGGACCTTCACCCCTCAATCATCGACAAGACTGCGATTGCCCATTTCAAATACAAGAACACGGGGGACAAACCGGTGAAGATCACGTCCGTGCACGCTTCCTGTGGGTGCACCACAGCCGCGTTGAAGAAAGACGTGGTCGACCCGAAGGAAAGCGGCGAGATCACCGCGACCTTCAACATCGGCGGACGGTCCGGCGTGCAAACCAAAACCATCACGGTCGTGACTGATGACGAGCCTTTGAAGCCGACCATCCTGACGCTCAAGGCGACGATTCCTCAACTTCTCGACGTGCAGCCAATTTTCCTTTTCTGGTCGGCGAATGACGAGCTCAAGCCGAAGACGATCACGGTCGAGGTCGGGAATGATTTTCCGGTGAAAAAACTGAACGTGACCTCGACCGACAAATCGATCTCGACTCAAGTCGAGCCGGTGCCGGACAAGAAGGAGTTCAAGATCATCGTGAAACCGACCGAGGCCGGGCGGCCGATCAACGCCGCGCTCAGGATCGAACCGGATTATCCCAAAGGCTCAGCCAAGCCATACTTCGCGAACCTGCGGATCGACAGCCGCGCGGTGATGCCGAAATAAGCTGTGCGCGTTTCGTTAGGCGGGCAGCTCCTTTTGCTCCTCGGGCTCGCCTTTATCCCGGCAATCGGGCAGGCGCTTTACTACCGCCAAATGGTTTCGTGGGAGAAAGCGCCGGTCGATTCCGCTCTCGTTAGTGTTGCCCAGGCGCAGAGCTGGGGCGACCGCGTGCTTTGGCTCGATGCGCGGCCTGACCAGGACTTCGCCCGCGCCCACATTCCCGGCGCGCTGCAATTGAACGAGGACGAGTGGGACGAACAACTGCGGATGATGCTGACGGCGTGGTCTCCCGAGCGCAAAGTGGTCGTCTATTGCAGTCAAAAGAGCTGCAACGCCAGCCATGAAGTGGCTGAGCGCCTGCGGAAAGAAGCTCGCCTAACGAATGTTTACGTGCTGGATGGCGGTTGGGAAGAATGGGAGAGACAACACAAATAGCGAGCTCGGCGCCGATCGGCGCGGGTCGTCCGCAATTCGTTAGGCTGGCGTTCGCCGTGATCGTTGGCGGCGTCTTCATTTACGCCGGCGGGGCCAAGTTATTCGATCCGCTGCGCTTTGCCTCCGACATCAGCAACTACAACATTCTGCCTTGGTCGGTCGCAGTGCGGCTCGCGTTTTATTTGCCGTGGCTCGAGGTGCTTTGTGGCTTCGCGCTGATTTTTCAGCGCCTCTTTAACGGAGCGGTCCTGATCACCGGCGCGCTCATGCTCATCTTTCTCGGCGCGTCGGTGAGCGCGAAAGCACGCGGGATCAACATTTCGTGCGGCTGTTTTGGGAGCGCGAGCGGCAGTCTCAGCTTTGCCTGGCACCTTGCGCTCGATCTTGTCCTGCTCGCCGTTCTCGTCGCGCTCTGGTTTTGGCCGAAGCGGGCTAGTCGTTAGGCAAAGGCCGTACGCGCAGGGCGCGCAGTTCGCTGGTCTCATCCAGCTCTATCGTCTGCAACTGGAAAAGCGTACCCGGATCATCGGCCCGATTGCGGATGACCACTTCGTTTCCGCTCGACTGGAGGCGCAGCGCGGCAACTTCGAAGGCGGCCGACAATTCCATTTCCGTCAGGACGAAGGGAACCGTCAGTTGCACGCGCATTGAGCGCTGGGGCGCGGCTCTCAACTCCAGATGATGCGTCTCGGTGTCAACTCGCAACCGGCCGATCGCAAACAAATTCGCCATCGCCGGGAGCGGGATTAATTCCCGCGTCGGAATGAGTCGCAGGGTCGTGATTCGCTCATCCTGGCCGAGTTCGATCGCGCCGAGGCGAAATCCGGTTTCGAAGATGATCCCATCGACCATCTCGACGACGACGAAGCGGTTGATCGGCTCGAGCCGGGCCGACGCGGTCTGGAGTGAAGCGGTCAAATCCAGCGCGACCACATCGAACGAGAACGTTACGCGCAACGCTGTGTTACGAACGAAAAGAGCCGTAATCCCACTCTCATGTGAGCGCGACTGCGGTTCGACATCAGCGGTGGGAGCGGATTGCGCTGGCGGTGCTGCAACTTTCCCCGCCGCGACGCTGCCGCTGGGTCCGTGGCCATTGGGTGACGCTGCCTGCTTCTCAACCGGCGTTGGCGCGGTCGAGGTCGACTCGGTAATCGCACCCGCTGATGGAGCCGGCGGCAACGGACCTGCCGCAAGCGCTCTCTCGACGGCTTTGATCAATGCGCCGGAGAGAAAGGGCTTCGGCAATGCTGCCACGACGTTGGGGTAACTCTGCGCAGTTCGCGCCAGCTCGGTGGGATGTCCCGACATCATCAGGATCGGAATGCGCGATGTCGCCTCATTCTCGATCAGGGCACGACAGACGTTGTCGCCCGTCATGTCGCCGAGGCTGTAGTCGAGCAGGATGAGGTCGGGCACTTCGCTTAGTGCGAGGCTTAACCCTTCGCCGCCGCTCGCCGTCGTGAGGACGCGGAAGCTCGCATTTGCGGTGGTCAGCACGTCGGCGACAAAGATGAGCAGCATCTCCGTGTCATCGATCACGAGAATCTTCTTTCTGCCTTGCGCGACCAACTCCTGCGCTGGACCGCCCAAAGCCGGCGATCTGCTTTTTTCGCGCTCCGGCAGTCGGCGGACGATCGGCAGCAGCAGGTCGGGCCAGTTGATGTCGATCGTCTGAGGCGCGAGCACAGGTAGTTCCGATTCGGTGATCTCGCCCAGTGGCCAGGTGACAATTTCTTCCAGCGCGGTCACCCCCACCTTCGTGTCGATCGCGGCGTGCGAGATTTGGCCTTTGCGAAAATGGAGGACCCCTTGCTGGCTCCCTGATTTGATCCGAAGAATGGCCGAGCTGAGCGCGAGGCACTTGAGCTGGATAAAATCGATCAGGTTGAGATCACGCAGCGTTCCGCGACGCGCGGCGCGGCCCTGACCGTTGCATGACCCGACCAGCGCCTGCACGGTCGCGCCGAATTCCGCCAGTTCGAAAGGTTTCTCGAGAAACTGGAGTGCTCCGACCGTGTCGCCTTCGGCCCGGAGCGCAGCGGAAGTGCCAACTGCGATCACGAGCGCGCGCGCCTCGGGATATTGCGCGCTTAACTTTTTCAGAAAATCGAGCTCGCCGCCGAGTGGCGGGTCGAGATCGAGGACAAACAATTCCGGTCGCACGCCAGCCGCCAGCTTTTCGGCTTCGGCGAGCGAGCGTGCCACTCTGACCTCGTGCAGCGGCGCGAATTTGCGCAAGGCTGAGGCAATCGCGACTGCGAGCGCGCCATATTCTTCCAGCAAAAGAATTCCGCGCTCGGGGTCATCGACAGTTTTGTTAGGTGGCGGTTCAGGCACGTTGGGCAGCGAAAGAGCAGCGTCCAGAGCCGCTCAGTGCATCCCACAAGCATGGCATACGCGCGCTGCGAGCCGTTAGGGAAATGTGAAAGTGAGGCCGCTTTTACTCGTATCGCAGAGCTTCGATCGGGTCGAGCGAAGCCGCCCGGTAGGCTGGGTACAACCCGAAACCGATCCCGATCGCGGAGCAGACAAACAGCCCGGCCAAGGCCCAGCCAAATGGAAAAATCAGGTTCACCTTGAGCCAGAGCGCAAGCAGATCCCCGCCGAGGACGCCAAGCACGATGCCAAAGATTCCGCCGGCTTCGGAAATGAACACCGCCTCAGCGAGGAATTGCCGCAGGATATCGCGGTTGCGCGCCCCGATCGATTTGCGCACCCCGATCTCCTTCGTCCGTTCCGTCACGCTCACCAGCATGATGTTCATGATCCCGATCCCGGCGGCGAGGAGCGCGATCGTGCTCACGACAAACGCGCCGATCCGCACGACTCCCGCAATCGAGGCAAAGGCGCTCTTGAGCGAATCGTTCGTGTAGATTTCGAAATCGTTAGGCTGCTCCGCCTTCAGCCCGCGCGCGATCCGCATCGCCCCGACACCGCGATCAAAAGTGCGGTTGTAATCCAGTTGCGAAAAGGACTGGGTCGCAATGTTGATCGTTCGCTTGGCCGAGCCGAAATCCTCGAAATACCGCGTAATCGGGAGCGCCGCGATGTCGTCCTGGCTTTGCCCGAAAGCGGTCCCACGCTCGGCCATCACCCCGATGACGGTGAAGGTATGCCCGCCGAGTTTGATTACTCGATTGATCGGCGATTCGTGCGGGAAAAGCCGCTGCTCGATCTCGCGCCCGATCACAACGACACGCCGGCTGAGCGCGACATCTTCGTCATTCAAGTTGCGGCCGTAGGCGAGAGTGTAGGCGTTGGCGGCGAGAAAGCTCTTGTTCGTGCCGACGATCGTTAGGCTGGGCGTCGTTTTGACCCCGTTGTAGACCGCCTGCTTGCCGAAATCGAACACCTTCAGGCAAACTTCCGCCGCTTTGCCTTCCATTAACTCGACGTAGCGTTGCGCCTGACCATATTCGATGTCGCGCCGGTTCTCGTATTTCTGCGAACCTTTCCCGCCTGCATTCACCGTCACGGGATATTTCGCGAACTGGAAAATGTTGGAACCGAAGAGGGTGAGCCCGCTCTCGATCGAAGCCTGCATCGCGCCGATCGCCGTCATTACTGAGATGACCGAAAATACCCCGATGGTGATGCCGAGCATCGTGAGGGCGGAGCGGAGCTTATTCGCGCCGACCGATGCCAGGGCCATCGTCAGGATCTCGCGGAACTGCATGGTCGTGGATGTTTAGCCGGAGAAGACACAAGACACCACTTTTGAAACAGGTGCGCAACAACGATGCGGCCTCGAGGGTTGGTTGCGGGGGCGGGATTTGAACCCGCGGCCTTCAGGTTATGAGCCTGACGAGCTACCAGACTGCTCCACCCCGCGATCTTGCGGCAGCAAGTATCGCCCGCTTCGCGCCGCCTGCAACCGCCGAATTTGGCCTTACGTCGGGAGGAGACGACAATTCTGGAATTTGGTGGCTCAAATATTGGCGCGAGGATATATGATAGCAGGATGCGTTCGGTGCTAAGGAGCTTGATCACTCCTTTCCGACTGGGAGTCGGCTGGGGCAGCTTCTACTTTGTTCGCTTTTGCGAGCGCACGTTACCAATCCGTGTGTTCAGCCTGCTCTTATGGCCGCTCGCGGCCGCCTGGGATTTGGCGCAGCTTCATGAGCGCAAGCCATGGGTGCACTGGCAGAGATTCCCGAGGTCATGGCGTCCGAAGCGGTGGCGTTATATCCTTCGACATAGCGTCGGTCTCTATCATTCGCAGCTGTTCTATATGTGGCCGGATCGTCTTTCCAATCCACGCTGGCTGAGTAGGTGTCGTTTCGAGGGCGATCGCAGCCTGCTTGAGCTCTCTGGGGACGATCACGGCGTTGTCCTGGCTTCCCTGCATTTTGGTCCATTTGAGGTTCTGCCCTATTGGTTGCGTGCCTATGGGATTCCAGCAACAAGCGTGCGCGCCGATCCACCGGCAGCACTCTATAGCCTGACTAATTACCAGTATTCCTTGAGCCCGCCGGCTGATGTCCCGGTCTTTGTCTTTGCAAGCGATTTGAGTCCGTTCCCGCGCTTCTCGCACCTTCGTAAAATTCTCGGACCGGGCAGGCGATTGCTCGTCATGGTCGATCCCAATCGAGGCGTAATGGCCGATATTCGGTTCGAAGACCGGTTATTCCACATGGCGACGGGTGCCATTCGCCTGGCACAGATGGCTGGAGCCAGGCTCATCCCGTGCATGATTACGGAAGATTCTACCTGGAAATTCACCATCCACATCGGCACTCCCGTACCCCAGGAATGGATGGGTCCGTCTCCGGACATGGAGCTGATCGGGAGTCACCTGCTGCGAG
>JAICXG010000235.1 GCA_025980625.1 Chthoniobacterales bacterium | reverse complement strand
GCCGAGGGCAATATCGACTTTTTTCTGTTCGGCAAGTTGTTGACCGATGTCGCCTTTGCCGCTGCCATAGAAGGCGGCGAGTGTCGAGTTCGTTAGGCGGCCATTCGTCACAATCCCGATCGCGCGACCTTTTTCGCGGGCGAGATCAATCACGCTGCGGAGCCGCTTGTCGTTAGGGCCAAACCCCAGGCTGCGGTTGTTCACCTTCACTCCGGTGGCGAGCGTGGTCGCGGCGGCGGCTTCATCCGGCACGGCAAAATCCTGCGAGTAATTCGAAAGGAGCGCGACGGCGGGGAGCGATTCGATCGCGAGTCGTTTGCTTGCGCCCCCCGCGTACAAGCGCGTGGCCGCGATGCGATCGGGCGTTAATCCTTCACCGATAAAAAGAACGATGCCGAAGGGTTTCTGCACGACCCAGTGGCGAAAGTAGAGGACGCCCAGGCCAACAAAGATGGCGAGACAAAGCAGTGCCAGGATTTGGTTGCGCCATCTCATCCGGCGATAGAGGGAGCGGCGGCGGCGGCCCTTGTCAATCCGCAACCGCTCGAAAGCGCTTGAGCGGGCGACGCTTGGCCCGACATTCCGCTTTATGGCAAAACCGATCGTCCTCGTCATCCGCGACGGCTGGGGGATTAATCCCGGAGGCAAAGCGCAGCGGGAACAGAACGGTGACGCCACCTTGCTCGCGCAAACGCCCTTTCACGATCGGCTTTATCGCGATTATCCTACTGCGACCTTGCGTGCGAGCGGTGAGGACGTCGGCTTGCCCGCCGGACAAATGGGAAACTCCGAAGTCGGCCACCTGAATCTCGGCGCCGGGCGGATCGTTTACCAGGACCTGACCCGGATCAACAAAGCGATCGAGGATGGAGAATTGCAACGCTCCGACATTTTGCGGGAGGCATTTGCCAAAGCGCAGAGCAGTCGCCTGCATTTCATGGGACTTGTCTCCGACGGCGGAGTGCACAGCCATTACAAGCATCTGCTCGCACTCGCAGAGGCCGCGAAGAAGGCGGGTGTGAACGATATCGTTGTGCACGCGATCACCGACGGGCGCGATTCGTCGCCGACCGGCGGGGCGGATTACCTCAGTGTTTGCGCGGCACAACTGATGCGGAACAACGCCCGCATCATCACGGTGGTGGGGCGCTACTTCGCGATGGATCGCGATCGGCGCTGGGACCGGACGAAGCGCGCGTGGGACGCGATCGTTCTGGGCCGGGGCGAGTTCTGCGAAGAAACACCTTCGGCCGCAATGGCTCGCCATTACACCGCAGGCCAAACGGATGAATTCATGCCGCCGTTGATTTTTGCCCAGCCTAACGAACAAAGGATTAAGGACGGCGATGTCGTGATCTTCTTTAACTTTCGGGCTGATCGGGCGCGACAGCTTTCCCAGGCATTTTTGTTCCAGGACTTTGATTGCTTCGACCGCGAGGTTTGGCCGCGTGTGCACTACGTCACGCTGACCGAGTACGATGTCACTTATTCCTGCCTGGTCGTCTTCAAGCCGCAGTCGCTCACGAATATTCTCGGCGATGTGGTGAGCGCGGCCGGGAAGAAACAACTGCGCATTGCCGAGACGGAGAAGTATCCCCACGTCACATACTTCTTTAACGGCGGAGTGGAAAAACCCGCCTCGGGTGAAGACCGCAAAATCATCCCATCGCCGAAGGTAACTACCTATGACTTGAAGCCGGAAATGAGTGCGGTTGAGGTCACGAACGAGGTTCTGAGCCGGCTTGACCGCTATGACCTGATCATCCTTAACTACGCCAACCCCGACATGGTGGGACACACCGGGGTGGTGGAAGCCGGAATCAAGGCGGTGGAAACGGTGGATGCCTGTCTTGCCCGGCTGGTGCCGGCCGTTCTGTCGTTAGGTGGAAAACTGCTCATCACTGCCGATCATGGCAATTGCGAGCAGATGCGCAACCCGGACGGCTCACCGAACACTGCTCACACGACTAATCTGGTGCATTTGACTTTGATCGCGAGCGATGCGAAAAAATACGCCCTCAAGAGCGGGATCCTGGCGGACATCGCCCCGACATTACTCTTTCTCCTCGGATTGCCGAAGCCGGATGAGATGACGGGACATTGTCTCCTCACGGCATGAGAATTGCAGCAATGAAGGAGTATTACTGCAAAATTACATTCGCGTCGGCGATCGAACAAAGCTGGCGGAAGAGACTTCTGAGCTTATAACTATCAACTTAAAAAGTACTGACTTGAAAACTCCAGCACTCATTCTCTCGATCGTGGCGGTGGCACTCGCGAGTTTATTGGGGCCGCGCCAGGCAAACGCAGCTGATCCCTTCACCGAGCAATACGGGACGGCATCCGATGGAACGCCGTTACACTGGGTTGTTTATACGCCCGAGGGCACTGGACCTTGGCCAGCTGTTCTTGTCATTCACGGCGGGGGATTTTACCAAGGGACGCCGGACTGGTCGCCCGAATCAATCGTTTGCGCACAAGACTTGGCGAGCGCCGGATACATCGCCTTTTCCATCGAATACCGCCTCGCTCCACCAGGGGCGCTTGCGGGCCAGGTTTCCGACGGGCGTTTTCCGGACCAAACGGATGATGTGAAATTGGCTGTTAGCACGGCGCGAAATGACCCGCGTTGCAATGGCCAGGTAGGCGCAATTGGCGGATCGGGTGGCGGTTCGCACGTGGTCTTTGTAGCCGGCACGGGCACGGCTGGAAGCGATAGAATTGACGTCGGGGTATCTCTTTCGGGCGCGATGGACTATTCGGATTTCAGTCCACCCAGTACGCCGTACTACATGAGCTCGGTCACCAATTATGTTGGAGTAGCGAGCACCGACACGGCGCCGCTCCGAGCCGCTTCGCCCGCCTGGGTGGTTGATAGCCAGACCGCACCGCTGCTTCTCGTCAACTCACTCAATGAGTCAATGCCTTATTCGCAGCTGCCCGACGTGGTGCAGCACCTCGACGCGCTTGGAGTAACCAGTTACCAAGTCATTGCGTTGCCAGGGGGAAACCATTCTTTCTCCAACTGGCCCACGGTGAAAGATCAGGCGCTGGCTTTCGTGGCGGCTGGGTTTGCGGGCGGTCCGGCTCCTTCGCCGACCCCGACTCCTGGCGCGAGTGATCACAAGCTGCTCAATATTTCAACCCGTGGAGATGTCGGCACAGACAATAACGTGATGGTAGGCGGCTTCATCGTTACCGGTGACACCGAAAAGCGCGTCGTCTTGCGGGCACTGGGCCCCTCGCTCAGCGGGTTGGGGGTGACCGGCTCTTTATCTGATCCGTACCTAGAGGTATACAACTCGAGCGGCGAGCTGGTTGAATCGAATGATAACCGAATCGCAATTCCTGGAATAGCGAATCCGCTGCTGCCCAGTGATCCATCGGAGTCGATGCTTCTCGCGGTTCTGCCGCCCGGCAGTTACACCACGGTACTCCACGGCGCGAATTCCGGTACCGGTATCGGATTGGTCGAAGTCTATGACATGGATCCCTCTGACTCGCAGCTGGCTAATATCTCAACTCGCGGGTTAGCCGAATCCGGAGCGGATGAGATGATTGGCGGCTTCATAGTTGGCGGGACGGACCCAACCAGCGTGCTGGTGCGAGCCCTTGGTCCTTCTCTCGCGGCCTACGGAATCAGCGGCGTTTTACCCGATCCGGTCCTGGAGGTGCATGATGCGAACGGCAGCGTCATCGCGACCAACGATAATTGGAGGTCTACCCAGGAACAGGCAATCATTAACACCGGCATAGCGCCGACTAATGATCAGGAGGCGGCGATTCTGACGACGCTGCCGGCAGGCGCTTACACTGCCGTGGTTCACGATGCTCATTTTGGCAGTGGGATCGCGCTGGTTGATGCTTACAACCTGCAGCCGTAGTAGCAGGCGCACGCGCTGATTGGCTGCCTCGCAAGGATTCGAACCTTGACAAAGAGATCCAGAATCTCTCGTGCTACCGTTACACCACGAGGCACCGCGGGAACTGTGATCTAAACGCTGCTTCGGGTCCTCTGCAAGCGCAGCCGAACCCTCAGGCCACCGCCAGCTCGATGTTGCCCGGCTCGTGGTCGCGTTGCTGCAGCGCCGCGCGTTCTGCTTCCTTGGTTGCCATCAGTTTGCGCAAGGCGATCCGGGCGACATTGTTGCGGCCGCATTCTCCGTAAATCAGACCCGAGAGCAGGTCCAGCGACGGCTCTTTATCTCTCCAAGTAACGATCCGCTGAAAGGCGAGAGGATATTCCCAAAGCACGCCGACGACGTCTTCCACTACATCGCTGCCTTCCTCAAAGAGCGGCTCGAGGTCCGCAAAGGGATTGCCATTCGCCCTTCGTTCGCCGGAGAGAAACTGTGCAATCGCGTCAGCCGCGAAAAGCCCTTCCTGAATCCCAAAATAAACGCCATAGGCGAAGATTGGATCGATGAAGCGATGCGCATCGCCGATGCAGATAAAGCCTTTGCCCGTGTAATTGTAGACCT
>JAICXG010000190.1 GCA_025980625.1 Chthoniobacterales bacterium | reverse complement strand
CCGATTTCTGCAAATCCCGATCGCTGATGTCGAGCCCAACGCTGTAGCCGAACACATGCTCGAGCGCGCGATCCGCGCTCACATTTTTCGTCCTTCTTCCCATCACCACCGCGAGTTCGACCTCGAAGTCGGTTTTGTGTTTGGAAAAAGCGATCTCGATTATTCCTTCGTTAGGCAAAAGCGAGCTCGGCGCCTTAAACCAGATGAGGGGCGAGCCGATCTCGGTCCGCTGCATCTCCTTGATGTGCTCGCTGTAGTTGAGCCCGACCGCGATTATTTTGCTCGGCATCACCGGGACATCGAACTCGAGCTCGCCTAACGATCGGGTCTCGCCGCTAAAATCCAGCCCGAGCCAGAACGGCTGTCGCAGGAGCCGCACTTCTTCCCCGCATACTTCGCCATAAATTGGCGAACTGCCCGCCAGAAATCGTCCGAAAGCACGCATTGCGCGGGGAGCTTTGGCGCGAGTCAAATCTTCGTCAAGCAGCGAGACACTCTTGCCTAACGATTCTCTCTCGACACGACCGCGACGAAATCGCGCACCGGCTTGAATTCGGGAATCGAGATCACGCGCTGCTCGCCGGCAAACCAAAAACCGCTGGAGGAGCCGCCGTCGAGATTCAAGGCGCGCACCGGCTTGACCTCTCCGAGCACGTTCCTCAGGGCAAGAATCTGCCCGAGGTTCGCGAGGGAGACTGCCGAAGAAACGCCAAGCGCCGCGTGCCCTCTTCCATCCACCGCGGCGAAGGTGCGACGGGCCGCGCGAGCATGGTCGAGGCCGGCAATTGGCGCCGAGCGCTCAACCAGAAGCGGTCCGCATTGCACGGCTGAGCGGACACTCTTGCTCATGACAAAACCGCTTGCCCTTGTGATCCCGATTTTGTCCCGCGTCGCAAAGAGCACGCCCGCGAGCAGCTTCGCCTTGCGCAGGGGCGAAAGAATTTTCCCGTCGCTCACCAGCAATCCAACCGGCGCGTCTTGGGGATCGAAATATCCGCCATTAACACCGGCGAGCGCGCCGCGTTGCGCCATCGCTTTCGCCAGGTCTTGCCGACCCGACGAATTCGGCTGGTCGATCGTCTCGATGGTTGCGGCTTTTGTCTCGAAAACCGCGCAATCGAGGGTCGCGTGCGTGCCACTCGCCCGATCCTCGAGCAACGTGTGCCGGTAAATCAGCGATTCGTTAGGCGACTTCTCCACACGCGAGCTCGTGACCCGCCATTCGGCATGAGCGCTGGCGATCGCGACGAAACCGAACAGCAGAGCGGCTAACCAACCCGTCTTCCCGAGCGCAGTCGAGCGATCCGGTGGCGCGATCTTAACTTCCACAGTGTCCCTCGAATCCGCTCCGCGTCCCGAGGATGACTACTGCGCCTTCAGCACGGCGAAGGTGCGGCCGCCTTTGCGATCAAGGTAAAGCAGCACTCCGCGTGTCGGGTCGGCTTTCGTTAGGGCGTCGCGGAAGCTGGCGACGTTCGTTACCGCCCGGCCGTCGACTTCGGTGATCACATCTTCGCGCTGAATTCCCTGGGCCGCGGCGATGCTGTTCTCATCCACATCTGTCACGATCACGCCCTGTTGCGCTTTCAATTTCAGGCGGCTCGCGATTTCCTTCGTCAAATCCTGCACCTGCAAGCCGAACTTGTTCGTCGCTTCTTCCTGCGGCGCACTCGGCGGCGTCGGCTCGAGCGCGGCTGGCTGACCGATGTCGTTAGGCAATTCGCCGGTCGTGACCGCGATCTTCATCGTTTGCCCTTTGCGCCAAATCCCGAGATCAACCGTCTGCCCGATTTTCTTTTTCAAAATCTCGTGCTGCAGCTGCGTATCAGTCGTGACCGGCTGGCCATCAACCGAGGTGATGACATCGAACGGGCGCAGGTCGCTCTTGTAGGCGGGCGCGTCGGCTTCGATCGTGCGCACCACAACTCCCCTGTCGATCCCTTTGAAAAAATCGCGGATCGAAGGATCATCGCCTAACGTTTCAATGCGGATGCCGAGCCACGGTCGCACGATCTTCTGGCCCGCGATCAACTGCGTCCCGATCTCATTCACGAGATTGCTTGGAATGGCGAAGCCGAGGCCGCGATTGAGACCGTTGATGAGCGTGTTCATGCCCACGACTTTGCCGTCGATATCGCAGAGCGGGCCACCGCTGTTTCCGGGATTGATCGAGGTGTCGGTCTGGAGGTAGTCAGCGATGTTATAGCCGCCGGTCTCGAGCAATTTGTTGCGCCCTTTCCCGCTGATCACGCCATAGGTAAACGTGTAGTCGAGCTTGAAGGGCGCGCCGATCGCGAAGGCGAATTGCCCGACGCGCACCTTATCGCTGTCCGCCAATTGCACGACGGGCAGATTGGTCGCGTCGACCTTCAGCACTGCGATATCGGTTTTCTCGTCCGTGCCGAACACTTTGGCGGGAAAATCGCGGCCATCTTTCAGCTTCACCTCCACCTTCTCCGCGCCCTCGACCACGTGGTAATTGGTGTAAATAAAGCCATCCTGCCTAACGATAAACCCGGAGCCTTCGCTCTGAAGCGACTCAGGCAGATGCCGATGATGCGGATCGTCCGGTCCCTGGAAGAAGAGATCGTCGAGTGACGTGTCGCTGCCGTCGGATTTTTTCGTCACTTCGATAATGACCACGCTCGGCGCGACGGTTTCGAAGACTCTTGCGAAGGCGCTGTTGAGTTGGTGGACGACATCCTTGCCCGGTTGCGCGGCCTGCGGAGCGATGGTCGGCGTCGTGCCCGGCCTGACCGGATCCGGCGTGGGCGTCGCTTGTGCCTCCAAAGATCGCATGCCTAACGAGAGGGCGAAAAGGAGAGCAAGCGAAAGTGAACGATGCATAAGAGCCGATTTGGACAGGAGCGCTGAGGGCAGCGTTCAAATAGTAACGGCAAGCCGGCGAGCGGCAACCGCGCCTGCAATCATACTGGGGCTTTGCCGGCGAATGGTGCGAGCTTAAGGGGTATCGGCGCAGGGACGGGCGGCCTCGCGCTTTCCTTGTCTGCCATGACCCTGGCGTAGAACCTCATGTAATCATCCGCCATCCGCGCGGCAGTGAACCGGCGCTCAAATTCCTGCCGGCATCGTCTCCGATCGAGACGCACGAGTTTCTCGACCGCGGCTACTGCCGCCTCCATTTCTTCAACGATAAAGCCGCTTACCCCGTCGGCGATCACCTCCGGCACCGAGCCGCGGCGGAAAGCCAGCACGGGCGTGCCGCAGGCGAGTGCTTCGATCATGACCAGGCCAAACGGTTCCGGCCAGTCGATCGGGAAAAGCAATCCGGCGGCGCCGCCGAGCAGTTCGTTCTTGTCGCGTTGGCCGACTTCGCCGAGGTACTCGATGAGTGGGTGATCGAGCAGCGGCTTGATCGTCTTGTTGAAATAGCGCCGGTCAACCTTATCGACCTTGGCCGCAATCTTGAGCCTGCGGCCGGTGCGCCGCGCGATTTCAATCGCGCGATCGACGCGTTTTTCGGGAGAAATACGGCCGAGAAAGACGAGGTAATCCTCCGGTTGTTCGCGAAAGGTAAAGAGATTTTCCGGCAGGCCGTGATGGACGGTTCCCAGCCAGTTGGCAAAAGGCAACGGCCTGCGTTGTGCGTCGGAGATGGAGATAACTGGCATGTCTCCAAACTCCTGGTAAAGCGGCGGCAGGTCGGGCAAATCGAGCCGTCCATGCAAAGTCGTGAGATGAGGTGAGGCATTGCGACGCGAGAGCGGGAAGTGCAGATAATCAACGTGGAAATGAATCACATCGAAATCCTTTGCTCGCTTGAAGACCTGCTCGAGCATCAAAAAGTGACAGGGCAGCGGGTCAATTGACTTACTCAGGCGCAAGGAACGTTCACAGCCTGGGACTAACTCTGCCCTTGTAACTGAGTCACCGCTGGCAAAAAGAGTTACTTCCTCGCCGCGACGCACCAGTTCTTCGGTAAGATAATAAACGACGCGTTCCGTCCCGCCATAAGTCTTGGGCGGCACGCTTTCGTAAAGCGGAGCGACTTGTGCGATTCTCATCGGCTTGCTTCGGCCTGACGCGGGCGCGGCATTATTCCATCACCACTTCCAGCTTGCCCTCGAGATCGAGCACGCCGGCGGCGACCTGCTCACCTTTGCGTTCGAAAACAAGATCGACCCGCGCCCTTCCGACTCGGAGGTGCCGGATCTCAACATGGTTAACATTGGCAGGCAAGACGGGTCGCGTGATCTTGAGCCGGTGTTCAAAGGCTTCCGGAGTGAGGCCGAGCGCGGTCGTCAATAGATAAGGCACGGCACCCGCCGACCAGGCCTGGGGCTGACACGCCACCGGATAAGAAACCGGCACACCGTAATCCTGCTTGCAAAAACCGCCGAATAGCTCCGGCAAACGATGCTCCTCGAAATAAACTGCGGCTTCCATCATCCCGCTCAAGACGCGCAGAACGCCCTCATCAAATCCATAGCGCTTGAAACCGGCGGCGATAAGTGAGTTATCATGGGGCCAGACAGTGCCGAGATGATACCCGAGCGGGTTATAACGCGAAGCAGTTGAAGAAAGAGTCCGGATACCCCAGTCATTAAACATCTCTGGTGAAAGCAGGTGATCGGCAGTCTCTCGGGCGCGATCGGGATCGACAATGCCCGACCAGAGCGCCTGGCCCGCGTTCGAGGATAAAACGGCGGCCTGGCGATTATCCTTCTGCAGCGCCAGCGCGTAGTAACCATCGGTTACCCAGAAGTCGCGATTGAATTGCTCTCGTAACTTCTGCGCCTCGGCCTCGAGCTCGGCCGCGCGCTCTGAGTTACCGGCTCGCCGATATAGCACAGCTATCTCGAGTTTGGCTTCATAGACATAGCCTTGCACTTCCACCAAAGCGATAGGTGGCGTCGCGAGTGAGCCATCTACATTTACAATCGCATCGCCGGAGTCTTTCCAACCCTGGTTAGCCAGGCCTTTCTCAGTCATACACTCATACTCGATGTAACCATCGTTATCGCGGTCGCCGTAGCACCGGATCCAATTGAGCGCGGCTTCGATCTGACTACGTAATTCATTGAAGACTTTCAGATCACCGGTCCAGGCAGCGTGCCGTCCCACCAGCAGGAGCCAGAGCGGAGTGGCGTCGATCGTTCCGTAGTAAGGCGTGTGCGGCACTTCGTTGAGATGCGCCATCTCACCCACGCGCAGCTCGTGCAGGATTTTTCCCGGCTCTTCTTCGCGCCAGCGGTCGATCTCTTTGCCTTGATAATCGGCCAGTAGCCGAATCGTCTGCTCCGCGATCCGCGGGTCGTAGGCCAAAGTCTGGAGCGCCGTGATGATGCTGTCGCGACCAAAGAGCGCGACGAACCAGGGAACACCCGCCGCGAAATAATTGATATTACGCAGGCGGCTTCGCAGCACGCCCAGATCGCGCAACGATCGACCCATCACCCGATCGAGAGTCAGGCTGTCGGT
>JAICXG010000296.1 GCA_025980625.1 Chthoniobacterales bacterium | reverse complement strand
CGCTGCGCGATCGTTGGTCGATCCCGAGCGTCGATCAGATCATGGTCGAGGAACGCGCCACCGCCTTCACCAAGCGCAGCATCAAGACCTCGGCCAAACTCGCCGGACTCAAGCTCGCCGTGTCAATGATGGCCCCTTGTGCCGCCGTCTGCGTATATCCTAATCTCGTTAGGGCGGCGAAGCGTTTCCTCGGCAACTCGCGGATCAAAGTCGCTTCCGTCGCGACCGCATTCCCGAGCCGACTGATGCCGCTCGATTTGAAACTTGAGGAAGTCCGCCGCGCAGCCGGCGATGGCGCCGACGAGATCGACATGGTGATCGATCGCGGCATCTTCCTCGCCGGCGATTACAATCGCCTCTTCGACGAAATCGCGGCGACGAAGGAAGCGTGCGATCCGGCGCATCTCAAAGTGATCCTCGAAACCGGCGAGCTCCAGACCTACGACAACGTCCGCCTGGCGAGCGAAATCGCGATGCGCGCCGGCGGCAATTTCATCAAGACGTCGACGGGCAAAGTTTCGCCCGCCGCGACCATGCCGGTCACCCTCGTGATGCTGGAAGCGATCCGCGATTATTTCTACGAAACCGGCCGGCGGGATTCGCACCGCAAAGCAGGCGCTCGCCTATCTCGTGATGGTAAAGGAGACGTTAGGCGACGGTTGGCTTACCCCCGATCTCTTCCGTTTCGGCGCGAGCACGCTGCTGAACGATCTCCTGATGCAGATCGCGAGAGTGATCGACGGGCGATACCAGAGCGCGGATTATTTTTCGTTGCCGTGACGTCGAGGCAATCGCGCTCATGCAGGAGTCATAGATCGAGCGAGAAATGGTGCGACGAAATGATCATGCCTTTGAGCAGGTAAAAGCGATGCGCGGCGAAACGTTGCACGCCCGAGTCGAGCTCCAGCTTCTTGCATTCGGCAAGGCGCGCCTGGTCGACGAGCCAGTCGAAAAGCTTCCCGCCGTAGCCTAACGACCGCCGAGCCGCGTCCGTCACAAGATCGTCAACGTAACAGAATCGCCCGGCGTGGAGTGACTCCAGCATCCGATAACCCGCGACCGCGCGCACCCCGCCCGCCTCTTCGAGAAAGGCGATGCGGAGACCTTCGGCGCGCTGTCTCTGCACCTGCTCGACGAACTTCGCCTCGTCCTCAAAGTGTGTCCGCAACTGGCGCATCACCGCGAAACAACCCGCGATCTCTTGCGGCGTGGTTGCTTCGCGAATTTTGATTTGCATCGGCTGGCCGCTCTTGCTGCGATTTGCTTCTATGGCAGCCGCCCGACAAGCCGTCGAGCAACTTCTCCGCACGGCCGACATCGAGATCAATGGCGCGCGTCCGTGGGACGTTCGCGTTCATGACGAGCGTTTTTTTGCCCGCGCGCTCGCCGGCGGCACACTCGGGTTCGGCGAAGCCTACATGGATGGTTGGTGGGACTGCGAGGCGCTCGACGAAATGTCCTGCCGCGCCGTTCACGCGCGGCTCGAGGAGCGCTTTGCCTGGACGCCGCAAAATCTTTTTGCTTTCGCCCTTTCGCTGCTGAGCAATCGGCAAAGCCGCCGCCGTGCGCGCGAGGTCGGGCGGAAGCATTACGATCTGGGCAACGATTTCTTCGAGGCGATGCTCGATCCCTGGATGCAGTACTCCTGCGCCCTCTTCGAGCAAGGCGACGATCTCGCCGCCGCCCAGCGCCGCAAGCTCGATATGATCTGCCAAAGGCTCGAGCTGCGCCCGGGATTACGCCTCCTCGACATCGGCTGCGGCTGGGGCGGCCTTGCAAAATATTCCGTCGAAAACTGCGGTTGCGCGGTTGTTGGCCTAACGATCTCGCGCGCGCAACAGGAATACGCGGTGCGCTGGTGCGACGGCCTCGATATCAAAGTCGAGCTGCGCGATTACCGCGAGGTGCGCGGGACCTACGACCGGGCCATCAGCGTCGGCATGATCGAGCATGTGGGATTCAAGAATTACCGCACCTATTTCGAAAAAATCGCGCAATCGTTAGGCAGAGACGGCCTGTTTCTTTGCCAGGGAATCGGCAACCCGGTCTCGGTCTGGCAGCTCGATCCCTGGATCCGGCGCTACATTTTCCCGAACTCCATCCTCCCCTCGCTCGCCCGCCTAACGAAAGCGGCGGAAGGCCTCTTTCTCATCGAGGACGTGCGCAACATCGGGAGCTCCTACGATCCGACGCTGATGGCCTGGTGCGCAAATTTCGAGCGCGCCTGGCCGCGCTTTGCCGCGCGCTACGATGAGCAGTTCCATCGAATGTGGCGTTACTATCTGCTCACTTGCGCGGGAGCATTTCGCGCCCGCAGCCTGCAGGTTTACAGCGTTCTTTGCCGCCGCGTCCCCTAACGAATCGCTTCGCGATAGCGGGCGACCGAGCGGCGCGCGATCTCGTGTCCGTTCGACGGCACGACCCGCTCCCAGAAGGCGCCGTAAATGCGATCGAATGTGAGCGGCTCGATCTTCTCGCCGATCGCCGCGATGGCGCGGTCCGGCAGGGGGATGGCGTTGGGATAACTGAACATGAAGCTCAACATCCCGTCGGGCATGACGGCAAGGATGTCGCCCGCGAGCAGGACACCGCGCCCATCGGCGCCGTCCCGCCAATGCAGGATCGTCCCGCCGGGGAAATGCCCGCCGCAGCGCTGGAGTGTAATTCCAGCCGCGAGCTGATTTTCCTCACCTTCCCAAAACCGGATTGCCGGGTCGGGCCGCATCACCCATTCGCGGTCATCGGCGTGAAGATGGATCGGCGCACCAGCGAAAGCGCGGCTCCATTCCACCATCGTGGTGTAGTAATGCGGATGCGAGATGGCAATCCCGCGCAAGCCGCCTAACGAGCGGATCAATTCAATCGTCGCCTCATCGAGCAACGCGATGCAATCCCAGAGGAAATTTCCCTCGGGCGTGCGGAGGAGCAGGGCGCGCTGGCCGATCGCGAAGTCGGGCTCGGTCCCGAGCCCGAAGAGGCCGGGTTCGTATTGCCGCCAACTGTTGCGGTGATTCTTGCGCAGCGCGTCGAGCGTGGTCCACTGCTGGCCGCGCGGGGGAACATACTGGCGCACGTCCTGGCAGATCGGGCACTGCGGCGGCGGCGCTGCGCTCGCGGCAAACTGCGTTCCGCAGGTTGCGCAGATGAAATTTGTCATTCGTTAGGCTGGAGCGCCGATCGGCTGCCGCGTCGTTTTTGTCCGAGCTCCTCAAGGAGTTCGATCTGGATCTGCTGAATCTCGAAGAGGCGGTTGTATTGCTTGCGCAGGAGATGATCGATTTTCTCGTGCAGGTGGCGAATCTCGAGCTCGGCTT